>JBDSQB010000019.1 GCA_039930045.1 Chthoniobacterales bacterium
CGGTCGCGTTGATGATGGTCCAGCGGCCGGTGCCTTTCTGCCCAGCCCGGTCCAGGATCACGTCGACCAGGTCCTTGCCGGTTTCGGGGTCTGTCTGGCGCAGCGCCACCGCGGTGATCTGGATCAAGTAGCTCTGCAGGTCACCTCCGTTCCATTCGTCGAACACGTCGGCCATCTGCGCGTTCGACAAGCCTGCGGCCTTGAACATCGCATAGGCCTCGCAGATCAGCTGCATGTCGCCGTATTCGATGCCGTTGTGCACCATCTTCACGTAATGTCCCGCGCCGTCCGGGCCCATGTGGCGGCAGCAGGCCTCGCCCTCGGCAATCGCGGCGATCTTCGTGTAAATCGGGGCGAGCGCCTTCCAGCCCTCGGCGGAACCGCCGGGCATGATCGACGGGCCTTTCAACGCGCCTTCCTCTCCGCCGCTGACGCCGACTCCGAAGAAGTGAATGCCCTTTTCCTTGAGGTATTTCTCGCGGCGCTGGGTGTCGGTCCAAAGGGAATTGCCGCCGTCGATGATGATGTCGCCCGGCTCCATCAGCGGAATGAGTTGCTCGATGACCGCATCGACCGGCGCACCGGCCTTGACCATGATCTGCGCCTTGCGCGGACGCTCCAGAGCGGCCACAAAGTCGGGCAGGCTCTTGGCGAAGACGAAATTTTTACCCGCGCCACGTCCAGCTTCAAACGCCTCGACCACGCTGGTCGTCCGGTTGAAAACAGCGACGGTAAAGCCGCGGCTCTCCATGTTGAGCACGAGGTTCTCGCCCATCACGGCGAGGCCAATCAGTCCGATGTCACACTTTTTCATAAATTAATTTCAGGTTGCGGTTTGCCGCGGGTTCGAGTTGGTAGGGGAGTGAAAAACTAGCGGGCGGCAAACCCTTATGGCAATCGACTTTTCAAAAATTATCGTGACTCGCGACCCTCTCGCGCCGCCCGCGCCCGTGTGGTCGTCCACCGCGGGGGCGATTCTGGATTTTTATGGCGTCGTTCGCGGTCTGGAGGGAGAAAATGCCATCGCCGGACTCGAGTATGAGTCGTATCTGGCGATGGCCGAGTCGCAGTTGCGCAAGATCGCGGAGGAAACGCTGATCCATTTTGCCCTGGAGGACGTCACGTTGATTCATCGTGTCGGCTTCGTGGCCGCAGGCGAGCCGTCGCTTTTTCTGCGGGTGACCGCCGGGCATCGCGAGGAGGCGTTTGCGGGGAGTCGTGAAATCATCGAGCGCCTGAAACGGGAGGTTCCCATTTGGAAAAATCCCATCCAGAGTCAGGCATTATGAATTGGGCCAATCGCCTCACAGTCGCCCGGTTTTTCCTCACCATCGCGTTCGTCATGGCGATGACTTCGGGCTGGACTTACACACATACCTTGGCGCTGGCGATTTTCGTGGTGGCGAGTGTGACCGATTATCTCGACGGCTGGGTGGCCCGGAAATATTCTATGCAAACTCCATTTGGCGCATTGATGGACCCGCTCGTGGACAAGATCATGACGGCGGCTGCGTTCATTTGCCTGATTCCGCTCGGAGCCATCCCGGCGTGGGTCGCGGTGGTGATCATCAGCCGCGAATTTGTCATCACCGGGCTGCGCCTGCTGGCGAGCAGTCAGGGACGAGTGTTGGTCGCCGAATCCATCGGGAAACATAAGACGGGCTGGCAGATTGCGACGATTATTTTCTTTCTGCTCGAATATTCTGTGGCCGAGCTTTTTCCCAAGCTGGCGCAGAACGCCAGCGCACTTCGTCTCGCAGAGATCGGTGAATCCATCTCCCTGATCGCCGCTGTGGGACTGACGATTTACTCAGGAATCAGCTATCTTTGGCGTCACCGCGCCATCATTCAAGTCGAGTGACGAGCGGTTAGAAGAACGACTGCTCGACAAAAATCTGATCGCCGGGTTTGACCGGAATGTCGAGCGCGGGATTACTGAGAATTTTCTTGGTATCGACGACCATTAATTCCTTGCCACGGCTCAGGCGGACTTTCCGCATATTGGCAAATTCCGTGGGTCCACCAGCGGCGTTGATGGCGGACATGAGGGTCAGATCGGGAGTGTAAGCGACGCGGCTGGGAGCTTTGACTTCCCCACCGACGTTCACGAAACGCCCGAGTCCCTGAGTGCTGATGGTGATAGTGGGATTAGTAAAAATCTCCGCAGCTTTGTAGGCCGACTCGATGGCATCGGCGGCCTGGGCAGCGGTTTTTCCTCCAACCGACACCTTGTTGATGTAAGCGAGGTTCACAGAGCCCTGGTTGTCCACCACATACGACGCCGTGATCTGAGAAATCTCTGAGGCTGGAACGCCACCAATTCGGATTTCAATTGTGTCACCGGAACGCAACGGTGCGTCTTGGGCGAGCAAGGCACTCGTTCCGAAGAACAAGGCGGCAAAGAAACATCTAACTGCGCTGGGGATTTTCATTAGTAATCTTCTCCGTCGTTGCCAGAGGAAACGCTGGCGGAAGCCTTGGCCCGGCCTTTTTTGCGGGGCTTGGTTTGCACGGAATAATAGTCGTTGTAACTGGTGTAATACTGGTAGCCCTGATCGTGGCGGACATCGACGTTGTTCAAGACGACGCCGAGCAGGTTGCCGCCGACGTTGAGGACGGATTGTTTCACGCGCAGCAGCATGGAGCGCGGGAAACGGCGGTGTTGCACAACGATGACGGTCAAATCAACTTCGCTGGCGAGCACCGAGGCATCGCTGACGCCGAGGATTGGCGGCGCGTCAAAAAGCACAATGTCGTAGCGGGTTTTCACGTCGGCGATCAAATCCGACATGCGCTGGGAGTTCAAAATGCCGACCGCATCCGACGGGAGGATGCCGGAGGGCATGATGTGCAAATTCTCGATGTTCGAGGGAATGATGACGTCCTCGAGTTGCAGGTCGGTCGTCAGATAATTGCTCAAGCCGACCGCATTGCTCGTTCCGAAGACAGTGTGCTGGGTCGGGCGGCGCAAATCGGCGTCCACGATCAGGACGTTGTAACCGCCCTGCGCACAGGTGACGGCGAGGTTGGCCAATGTGGTGGATTTGCCCTCACCCGGACCGCCGCTGACGAAGGTAATGGAGTTGTAATCGGCGCTTTTGCGGTTGAATTCAATGTTCGTGCGCAAGATGCGATAGGCCTCCGCGTCCGCCGAATCGGTCGCCTCGCGGTGGAGGAGTTTGATATTTTTCGGGATGACCGCCAGCACGGGCAGGCCGAGGAAACTCTCGACGTCGTCCAAGGTTTTCACACTGGTGTCGAGGTATTCGATGAAGAAGGCGAGTCCGATGCCAACCACCAGACCGACGACGACTCCGAGGAGAATGTTGAGTGGAATATTGGGTTTGCTCGGCGCGGTGGCAGGCTCGGCTTTGGCCCAAATCTTGGCTGGATTGCGAGGCATGCCTTTCTCGATGGTCTCCGTCTGGAGCTTGGTGGAGGCTGCCTTGAGGAGTTCCTTGGCGTTGATGTAACGATACTTCGCCTCGGCGTACTCAGACATCTTGACCTTGTTGGATTCAACATTGTTTTGGCTACCCCGGAGTTGAGTGCGCAGGGACTCTAGGTTGGCCTCGGCGGTTCGCAGGTTAGCAACCAAAGTGCTGCGGATGCTGGACATCTGCTTTTTGATTTGCTCGCTGAAAACGGTCATCTGCGAATCGAGCGCCTGAATCTCGGGATGCTTTTTGGCCAGTCCAGAACTGAGCAGGCGCTCGCGCTCGGCGACGGCCGCTTGATAGCTCTGAAGTCGGGCAGAAACAATGCTGTCGGGGATATTTAACTGAGCCAGACCGCGCATGAGGTCCTCATCGGTGAGTTTGTCGATGCCGTCGATCTGGTTGCGCAGAGTATCGACGGTGCTTTCCAACTTCGTGACGTCATTGGTAATTACACCCACCGTTGTGACGTCGATGCTTCCCGGATCAGCCATGGAATCCGGTGCGGTGTCGATGATATGGTTCTCACTCCGGAGCTTGGCCACAAGTTCGTGGGCTTCGTCCACTTTGCGTTGCTGCTTGTCCACTTCGTCCTGCAACTTGGCCAATGACTTGATCGTGACCGTGTTTAGCTCATCCACACGGCGGCGCTGATACACTTCGGCGATCTTATTAGCAATGTCCGACGCCTCCTTGGGCTTGCCGCTGCTGACGATGATTTGAATCAAACTCGTATTGCGGACTTCCTGCATGTTGAGCATGCCCTTCAGCATAAAATAGAGCCGCTCGCGGGGAATCGGATCATTCGGCGACCAGGCCTTGCCCAAGTCCATTTCATCAATGACGGGATAGAGAATTTCCTTCTGCTGAATGATTTGGAACTGGGTCGCGATGAACTTCGGATCAGAGCCGGCGTAAGAGGAAGGATCGCCTGGACGAAACACGTTCATGTTCGCCGTGTCAGGCTGAATCTCCATCATCACAGCCGATTGGTACTCCTTCGGCATGAAATAAGTCGTCACCGAAGCGGTGATGACGACCAATAAAAACGCTAGTAAAATGATGCCGGAACGAACCCGGATGACCCTCCAATAGTCGAGAAAATGGAGCTTGATTTCGCTGTTGTCAGACATACGCGCTAAACTAGCTTGCGTCCGCTGACACGCAAGAGGGGTTCCTTACTAAAAAGTGAGAGTGGCTCCCAAATAGATGCGATTGCGGTCGTATTCGCGGAGACTGAAATCGGAGTAAACTTTCGTGTAAGTGTAACCCGTTTGCAGCGAGAGGAGGCGGTTCACGGAGTAAATTAGACCCGCATTTAAGTCCAGCGTCTGCTCACTGTCACCAAAGGCCCCGCTGTAGTCGCTCGTCGTGTAAAAGACGCCGCCGTTCGCGCTAATGCGTGAGCTAACCCGCTGATTGATTGTCAGTCCAGTGCGATAGGTTTTGCGGGTGCTGCCGAATCCGAATTCCGATTCCTCGAATCCGTAGCGGTTCAGCCACTGAATGGAGGAGCGGTCGCCGTATTTATAGGTCAGCGTGCTTTCCACAAAGGGCGAGGTCTCGTCACCCACGTCATCCGAGCTGCGGAACTGGGCACCGGCACGAATGCTGGCGGTCAGGCGGCGGTTCAAAGTGAAATCCACACCGACCAAGGCATAATTGGAAGTCGAATCACGGTTGGCGGCGTCATAAGTCACGATGCCGAAACGATATTCGCCGACCAGCGAAATGGTGGGTTGAATGAGGTAGCGAAGCTGGAGGCTGTAGGTTTGCTCGATGCGATTGCTGATGTCGGCGATGGAGCTTTCATCATAATAGACGCCGCCCACGGTGTAACCATAGACGACGCTGAAACGCCGGGTGAATGTCTGCGCGAGGCTGAATCCGATGTTGCCGTAGAAATAATTGCCGCTCCGGCGATTCTGGCCAAAGCCAATTTGGAAATCAGGTTCTGCCTGGTAGGCGAGATACGTGGTGATGTCGAGGCGCAGCTTGGGGCTGAAGACGTGGCTGAAATCCACATTCAGCGTGATGTCCGGGTCGAAGGAGTCGTCGCGGTCATAATAATAGGAGCCGCCAGCGCTCAAAGCTGCCTCCAAGGACGTGCGTCCGTCGCTAAATTTCACATTGGCCCCGATCGAGCCACTGGTGAAGAAGCTGCCCTGCTTGTTGTCGTGGGTGGTATAAATATTATCGTCGTAGCCTTGGTTGAGCGAGAACGTGAAATGATAGGGACGTCTCTCGAAAATACCCGAACCGGCATCCTGAGTTGGGATGAATTTATCATCCATCCCGTTGCTGACTCCTGCGGAACTCACCGCGACAGCCGAGCGGACTTCCACATCGCTGCCTGTGCGAAAACTGCTGGGTTTGGGAGCGGCGGCCACATCTGCCGGGCGATCCGTCGGCGCTTCCGCGCGAAAAAGGGAGGGCTTGACCTCGGCCACCGCGGCGTTGATCGCGAGAGTCGCCAGACCGGCGAAAAGAGTTTTGGATCGAATCAGGTGTTTCATACGTTTTGGGAAGGTCGGGAAATGCGGGGGAATCAGCCAGTTGCTTTGGCAGGTGCTTATAGAAGCACTTTTCCATAAACACGATATCGGCCCATCTGGCTAGGGAAAAATGCGGGTTAGGCCACTTTCAGAAACGATCACCGGCCACCGCCCTTCGTCCCGGCAGTTCATTTGCGAAAAGAGCGATGTCTGCTAAACCTCCAAGCGATGATTACTTTTATCGAGGGACGCCTCGCCGAGGCTTTGCCAACGCAGGTGACGGTCAACGTCGGCGGCGTCGGTTATCTGGCGTTGATCCCGTTTTCGACCTTCGATAAACTCCCCGCCATTGGCAGCGCGGTCCATCTCCTCACGCAACTCATCGTTCGCGAGGACGCCCATCTTCTCTACGGCTTTTATTCCTCCGCCGAGCGCGATCTTTTCCGACTCCTCATCGCCCATGTTTCCGGGGTCGGGCCCAAGATCGCCCTGGCCGTGCTCAGCGGCATGAGCATCGCGGATTTTCAAAACGCCGTCGTCCGCTCCGACATCGACTCCATTTCCCGCATCAAAGGCATTGGGAAAAAAACTGCCGAGCGCATCGTGCTCGAACTCAAGGACAAGGTCGGAGTCGCCGCCACCTGGGAAGCATCCAGCGGGGCCAACGCCTCCCTCGACCAGCGCGCCAATGACGCCATTCTCGCCCTCATTTCTCTGGGTTATAAACAGGCCGAGGCCCAGAAGGCGGTTCAAGCTGCGAGCAAGCAAATCGGCGTCGACGCTGCGTCCGAGGATCTTCTGCGACTCGCCTTGAAATTGCTCGCCTGAGCCGCTGATAACACTGCAACTCCCATGGCCACGCTTGCGCAAATCCACGACGCCCTCCCGGCGGAAGGGCTGTTTGCGGGCAAGGAATGGCTCGTCTCGCCTGAGCCGTTTCCGCTCACCGACCACGATCACGAGGAACTCGACAAGCTAGGCTACCGGCTGACGCTTTTTAACAAGGCCGCGAACCTTCTCTACCAGCAAAGCGTGAAGGCCAAGCAACCCGCCTGGATCGCCGATTACCTCGACCGCGGCAAACCAACTGAGCTGATCGAACTTGCCCGCGGCCTGCGCAGCCAGTTGCCTGCGGTCATTCGCCCGGACATCATTCTCACGGAAACGGGCTGGACCATCGCCGAGCTCGACACCGTGCCCGGCGGCATCGGGCTCACCGGCTGGCTGAATCAAACCTACGCCAGCGCCGGTCACAACGTTCTCGGCGGCGCGAATGACATGATCGAGGGTTTTCGTTCCATTCTGCCGGACGGCGGCGAGATTCTCGTCTCCGAGGAATCCGCCACTTACCGGCCCGAAATGCAATGGCTGGCGAATCAGCTCAATGCCGCAGATACGAATGCAACTCCGCTCTGGACCGTTGGGTCGGCGGAAAATCCGACACCGGCCAGCGCGTATTACCGTTTCTTTGAGCTCTTCGATTTGCCGAATCTCCCCCATATCGATCTGACTCGAATGGCCATGACGCCTCCGCCGAAGCCGTTCATGGAGGAAAAATTGTGGTTCGCCCTCTTCTGGATGCGGCCCTTGCGCGAATTTTGGCGTCGCGAACTTTCGGAGCGTCATTTTCTGAAGCTCCAGCAAGTCATCCCTTACACTTGGATCATGGACCCGGAGCCGCTGCCGCATTTCGCGACTTTGCCCGGACTCGACATCCAGAATTGGGGCGAACTGAAAACGCTCAGCCAGAAACAGCGCGAATTTGTCTGCAAGATCAGCGGTTTCTCCGATCTCGCCTGGGGCAGCCGGGGCGTTTACGTGGCGCAGGATTTGCCGCAAAAAGAGTGGGCCGCCGTCGTGGACGAGGCGATCGAGTCGTTTCCGCATCATCCCTACATTCTCCAGCGCTTCCACAAGGGCCGGCAGGTGGCGCACCCGTATTTCGACCGCGACACGGGTGAGGAAAAAATCATGCACGGGCGCGTCCGGCTCTGCCCGTATTATTTTGTGAGCCACGACAAAGCCCAGCTCAGCGGCGCGCTCGCGACGATCGTTCCGGCGGATAAAAAAATCCTCCATGGCATGACGGACGCGATCCTTTGCCCGGCGGCCGTGACTTCGATCTGACTTTCCCGCTTGCCGCCCACCGCAACCCTCTTCACATTTCCCTGAACATGCCTGACGAAATTTCCAAAAACGACATCCGCGCCATGCTCGTGAAGAGCCTTATGCTGAAAATGCCGCCCGAGGATATTAGCGACGACACGCCGCTTTTCAGCATCGACGGACTCGGACTGGACTCGATCGACGCGCTGGAACTCGTAGTCAGCATGGAGAAAAGTTTCGGCGTCGGCGTGGCCAACAGCGGCATCGCCCAAGTGGCCTTGCGCGATGTGAATTCGCTCCACGAATACATCAACGCCGAGCGCGCGAAGAAGGCTGAATAAGCCGCGTTCCTAACAAGAATCTAACCTGGCCCAATTCGGGCCTGTTAACATCCATTTTGCGGATTGCTCAATCGCAAAAAGGCAACCACCGCGTCGCGATGCTGCGATTCATTAATGCAACGCCCCCTCAACGGGGCACCACATTAAACGCAACCCAAAAAACACCCTATGAAGTCATCATTCGTCAAAATCGCCTGCGCCACCGCTCTCCTCGGCAGCGCCGCATTCGCGCAAGTTTCCACCTCGGAAACTAACTCCACCACCACCAGTTCTGCTGGCGGAACGGTGAGTCAATCCACCACCACCACGACCGAAGGCTCCGGCACGATCACCTCGTTTGAGCCCGGCACCTCCATCGTTCTGAAAGAAAGCTCCGGCCCTCGCACCTATCGTTACGGCAAGACTGTGACCTACGTGACCAAGAGCGGCAAAGCCATTTCGGATGACGAAGTGAAAACCCGCATCCGCGTGGGCATTCCAGTCCATGTTAGCTACGCCCAGGAAGGCGACTCCTACGTCGTCAACCGCGTCGTCGTGGACGAGTAAAACCAATCATTTCTAACATTATGAAAAGACTCTTACTCGCCCTGCTTTCCGTGTCCGTGATCGCGCTCGCCAGCGGTTGCTCCACCAGTGCCACTGTCGGTAATCACGACCAGCACGGTGCCGGCATGTCGGCCAAAACCGAGGGCAGCAAAAAAGGCGTTCACGCAGCGGTTTACTAATAGCAGTCTAACTCCCATGAAAAGCCGCCGGTTCACCCCAGCGGCTTTTTTATTGCCCGCAGGTTAGACAGCGTCTTCCCCCGACAAGGAAGACGGCTGCATCAAGGTCGTGCTGAAGCCCTAAACTGCAGAACGATCAAAGCTTATTTCCGCAGGAGAAATAGCCCCGCAATCGCCAGGGCCACGCCGAGCAGACGTTGCCAGGAGGCGGGTTCGTGAAAGAACACCACCCCGGCAATCGCCATGATCGCGGCCCCGCCCGCCAGAATCACTGGCACGGCGGAAAGCGGCCCACCTTTTTGGAAAAGAAGAAAGAACGCCACCGTGCCCGCACCCACGCAGAGTCCCGTGAGACTCGAATAGAAAAACCCCTCGCTGCTCCATTTCTGCTGCCAATGTTTTGTGAAATAGAGATACGCGAGATAGAGCAAAATCGTTAGCGCCGCCACCGTCTCCACCACCAAACCGCCGAGCCCGTCGCCGATTCGCGCCGAAGCCAGCCGGGTAAAAATCTGATGCGCGCCATAGAGAACTGCCGCGACGACTGCATACCAAAACCAGGGTGCCATGGGTTGTTTTGTAGCGAAGATAACTCTGGAACTCAAATGCCGTCTCTTTGCAGATCGGCTGCCGCGGCCACGGTGGCCTCGGTGCCGGGCGGGTTTTCATACCAGCCGGGATCATCATAGCTGGTGAGGTTTTCGCGCACTTTCAAAATGGTGAACATTCCACCCATCGTGATGTAGTCATGCGGACCTTCGCCGCCAACCATGGGCAGGCTGTTGTTGGGAACGGCCATGCCCATGTCTCCCATATCGCCCATGCCGTCGCTGCCCATTGTCATGTAACCCGGAAGTAATTTCTGGCGCAGTTTTTTGTCGAAAGCACCGGTGTCTTCCACGCCGATGAGGTTCGGGTTGCCGTGGCCCATTTGATTCATGACATGGTGCGTCATGTGACAATGCATCGCCCAATCGCCGGGGTTGTTGGCCACAAATTCAATCGTGCGTGTCTGGCCCACAGCGACCAAAACCGTGGTGTCGGGATGTTGCGCCGACTCGGGCACATCGCCGCCGTCCGTCGCGGTGATCCGAAAATAATAACCATGCAAGTGGATTGGGTGATGATCCATCGCGCTCAAGTTTCCGAGGCGAATGCGGACGTGGTCGCCCTTCTTGACCACGAGCGGAGCGGTGCCGGGGAAGACGCGGGCGTTCATCGTCAGGACATTGAAATCGGTCATCTCATTCGGATCGGGCCGCGTGGTGCCGGGGACGATTTTCCATTCGCTGAGCATGATGGCGAAGTCGCGGTCGGGCCGTTTTTCTTCCTTCGGGTGAATGACAAACATCCCCATGAGGCCGAGGCCCATCTGGGTCATTTCGTCGTGATGCGAGTGATACATCAGGGTTCCATGCTGAATCAAATCGAACTCGTATCGAAAAGTTTCCTGCGGCTGGATCGCTTTCTGGCTGAGTCCGCCCACGCCATCCATTCCGCTCGGGACGAGCACGCCATGCCAGTGAACCGTGGTCGCGGCGGGCAGTTTGTTCGTTACATAAATGCGCACGCGATCTCCCTCGACCGCCTCGATGGTCGGCCCGTGCACCATGCCATTGTAGCCCCAGCAATCGGCGACCAAACCCGGCGCAAACTCCCGGCGCACCGGCTCGGCGATGAGGTGGAAAACCTTCACGCCATCGACCATTTTCCAGGGGAGTGACATTCCATTGGGCGTGATGACGGGGCGATACCGATCGTCCGTGTCGCTCTGGGGCGTCGCCATTTGGGAATGATCCATCGCTTCTGCGCCGAAGACGCGTTGAGCCACGGCGATGCCTCCGGCGAGGGCGGCGGCTCCAGAGAAAAAACGGCGGCGGGTGAGTCGTGTGTCAGTCATAAAATGTCAGTCTTTGGAATGGTCGGTGGTGAGAACATCGAGGCTGCCACCGAGAGCGGCTTCCAGTTTGCAGCGGGAAATCCAGTAATCGCGCAGGGTTTCGACGCTGCCGCGCTCGGCTTCCAATTCATCCTGCCGCGCGCGAATGAGTTCATAGAACCCCGTCAGCATGCCGTTGTATTCGAGTTGCGTGCCCTTCACGATTTCCTGTTGCTGCGGAAGCAATTCGTCGCGGTAAAACTCCGCCAGATCGCGGGCGGCGATCAAGCCATCGCGTGCCTCCCGCGCCTCGGAACGCACGTCGATGGCGCGACCTTGCAACGCCCATTGCGCTTGCTTGAATTCAGCGCGACGACGAGCCAGTTCGGGGAGTCCATTGTTAAAAATCGGCAACTCGACTTCGATATTCGGGCCGGCCATTTGAGTTCCATCGATATCGCGCTCGTAATCCACTCCCAGCCGAATGCTCGACGGGAACATCCGCGTCTTGCCTTGAATCCCAAGACTCGTCGCGGCAAGCGTGAGTTGAGCCCGGCCAATTTCCAGATCGGTGCGACGGGAAACGGCGACGCTTTCCACGTTTTGCAAAGGGATTTCGCGCTTCGGCAAAAGCGGGAGCTTGGCGGCTATTTTCCAATTCGTCGCGGTGCCCCAGAGTCCGAGCAGGCGATTCAGCGCCTCGCGTTTCTGGCTGATTTCCGCCCGGCTTTGGGCCACTGCGAGACGCGATTTGGAGTGGATCGCCTGTTGCTGCACGAGGCGCAGGCGGGTGATGTTGCCCGCTTCGCGCTGTTTTTTGGCGAATTCGGCGGAAGCTTCGTTGGATTCCACGACCAGTTCTTCGTGAGCGAGGAGTTGCATCGCCGCCTGCAATTCGTAAAACGCCGTTTTCGTTTCCGAGACGAGTTTCAATACATCGTCGGCGAGGGCGAGTTGGGCTCCGTTGTAAGCGAGCGTCGCCAGTTTTTTGCGGAGAGGATTGAGAAATAAATCGGCGATGTCCTGAGAATAGGAAAACTCCAGATTGGTGTTTTTGGCCCCGCGATCGGCCCAGCGGCTTTGCGCGGTGAGCGATGGATTTTTTAAGAGCCCGGCGGCGGCAATGTCGGATTGGGAAATGCCGAGGGCTTCGTATTTTCCCTGCAACCCGGCGTTGTTCAGCAAAGCGATCTGGGCGGCGCTGTCGGGCGTGAGGGTCTCCTGCAAAAGTGAGTGGACTTTCAGTGCGATCTGCCCGTTTTCGCGGCTGGATTTGACCCAGGTGATGCGCTGGGAAAGTTTCCCCTGCAACGCCTCATCCACGACGTCGACTGCCTGCACGGAAGACACCGCCAGCAGTGCGAGAACGATGCGTTTCACATGCCCTCCATCTTCATTTTGGAATGATCCACGGCTTCCTCCTTCGGCGCACTGGCGCGATGCTGAGTGAGATAAGGCTGGAGCGATGGCGCACTGGCGCTGGCGCTATCCGACTGGGCCGGATGCCCCGGCGGGAGCGGCGGCACGGGGATGTTGGTGGCACAGCCAGCGAGTAAGAGGCTGCTGAACAGGAGAGTTTTCATAGGCGAGGCGGGCGGTTAGGGAAGTGTGGCAGACTTTCGGAATTCGGGGTGACGAATCTGCCCCCCGGCGTCGGCGATATAGGCCGCGAGCCCCAGACAAACGAGGGCCGCGAGCAACGTCACGACCAGCAACGGCACGGCGCTGGAGGGAAACTTGCGAGGCAGAAACATCGCCAGCAAAGCGAAGGCCGGCGGCACGGCGAAATACCAGATCGTCTCGTCCGCCCGATCTATGTGGGTGTCGAGCCAGTCGGAGCCTGCGTCGTCGGCGATGCCACGGATGCTTTTGTAGGCGTTTTCTCCCGTTACATAGACGGGCCAGGCGGCGGCGGAGGTAAGGATGATCAGGCAGAGGGAAATGATTTGCGCGCCTCGATTGCGAGCGAGCAGAGCGAGGAATAATCCCAGGGCAGCCACGGCCAAACCGGCGATGGGCAGATGGTTGAGGAGAAGATGCAGGTGGGCGGGGTTTTGCAGGATGGCAGGCATAAAGTGAGTGGGATGGAACTCCGATCACCGGCACGGTGGGGGTCCGTGCCGGTGTGGAGTGGGGGGTTACTTCTTGGCCTTGGCGGCGTTGGCAGCCTCTGCGTCCTTCACCATTTTCACGTATTTGGCCGGATCTTTATCGAAGTCTTTCTTGCACATTTTGCAGCAGAGATAGACGTCGGTGCCGTTGCTGGTGACTTTGATGGGTTTGCCCATTTTGCCGCCGAGTTCATCGCCGGAAATAGGGCAGGTCTTCAATGGATACGACTCAGGGATGACCACTTTATCAGCGGCCTGGATGGGCGCGATGGCCGTCAGGAGAACCAGACTGGCTAGGGCGAGGATGTGTTGATGGATGTTCATAGTTTGCTTTCTTTTGTTTGTTTTGGTTTGGGTTTATTGGGTTTCCCGACGGAAAAATACACCGTCGAGAAGGAGAGGCTCAGGCGCACGGAGACAACCGCCGCGAGCCAAATGCGGGAAAACTGGCGGAAGCAAGCGTCGCAGAAAGGACGCGTTCCGGCAGTTACGCGAAAGCAGGAGGAGCGTTGCCGGGGTGGCAACGTTCGAGGACGAGACTGGTAAACTGGCACCCACCAGGCGGCGCATTGGCGAGAGGCAACGAGGCCACATTGGCAAACGCCGTCACCGTCACCGGCAGCAACGCCAGATAATCCATCGTGCCTGATTCGAGTGGCGCTTTGATCACCAAGCCGTCGGTCGCAGCCACGCTTTTGAAAATCTTGCAGCAAGTCAGATTGGAATGTTCCGAATCCGAGGGATCACCGTGTTCATGCGATTCATGCGCACAGCTCTCGCAGGTCTCTTCCGTGTGACTCGCCAGCGCCGCCACCATGCCGATGGCGCAATGGTTCGCCGCCACCATCCAGGCAGCCGCCATCACCAAAACGGTGACCCAGCGAAAGGAATTGGAAAAGCGCCACATGCCAGAGCTTTGGAGGCGCACGGGCGCAGAATGTTCAATTTTTTCAGCGGCGATGCTCATGGCCGGGGTCAGGTGACCCAAGGGCTGAGTTTTTCGCGGAGAAACTGGCGGGCGCGGTAGAGTTTGCCTTCGATGGCTTTGGCGGAGCAGCCGAGGATGCGGGCGATCTCCAAGCTGGGGAGTGCCTCGTAGGTTTGCAAGAGGGCGGCGGTGCGCTGGTCGTCGGGCAGAGCAGCAAAGGCGGCGGCGATGGCATGGTCGAGTTCGCGATGGCCGGCTTGCTGGTCGGGCGTGGGGCCGGGGCTGGAAAGTGTGTCCTCCAGAGCGGCGCCGGGGCTGGATTCGAGTTCCAGGGATATGGCGGGGTGGCGCAGTTTCCAGCGGGCCTGGTTGCGGCAAAGGCGGGTGGCGATGGTGTAGAGCCAGGTGGAAAAGCGGGCGCGGGTATCGTATTTCGCCCGGTGCTGGTAGATGCGGACAAAAGTTTCCTGGGCGAGATCGAGAGCGTCGGCTTCATTCTGGGTGTAGCGAAAAATGTGGCGGACGAGGGGTTGCTGCCAGCGGGCCATGAGGTCGTTGAGGGCGAGATCGTCGCCGTCGCGCAGTCGTTGCATGGCGTCGCTGTCGGCTGCGGCCAGCGCATCGGGCTCATTCATGGCGGCTGGAGGTCCAGCGATGGGGCATGCCGGGTTCGAGAATCTGCCTCTTCATCAGGCCAATGTAGCGATCGGCTTCACCGGGAGGCATAACGGCGGCGACGGCGTAGATGTGGGCGAGCATTTCTTGATGGCAGGTCGTCTGGAGCGCTGCGCTAGTCTGGAGGAGGGACGCCAGCTCCGGTGTCACCTCGCGCTGGGCAGCGATCTGACGGCTGATCTGGCTCTGGTTTTCAGAAATCTGCTGGCAATGAATAGCGCAAACCGGTGCGTAGGCGGCTTCGAGCTGGCCGATGCGTTGCGCCTGATTGTCATTGAGATGGAACTCGGATGTGAGCCAGGCCAGGGTGGGTTGGCTGGATTGGGAAAGCTCCCGGGCGGGGCGGATCATCGTCCTGTAACAAATGAAATAGGCGGACAGCCCAGCGACGATGGCCAGCAGAAGGATGCAGAGGAGACGTTTCATTTCCGGTCCATGCTGGCGAGATGCAGATAAGGGTCGATGGATTGCACATATTCCAGAGCCAGCTCGGCGCGGGTGCGATCCAACTGCGAAGCGGCGGAAAGCGATCCGATGCCAGCTCCGAGTAGCATCATGACCAATGTGGCCGCGGTGGCCAGGGGCCAGACAGGAAAATCGGGAGTGAGCCAGCGCATCCAAATGGAACTCCAATGGCTGGCGCGGGCGTTTTCCCGTTGCTGAATCCGAGCCCAGACATCGGCTTGGAACCGCTGGGGAATGGCTGGCTCGACTTTCCATTCCTGAAGGGTGTGGTCGAGAAGATCGGGAGTTTGCATGGGATGAAAATGGGGAAGAGGCAAAACCGGTCTGGCGTTTACCAAACCGGTCTTTGCCAGGGTAAGCTTTACTTTTTCTCGCAGGCGGTGCGGCAGGCTGGAGTGTCGGCGAGGGCTTTACTGCAGGCAACATTGGTGAAGCTGCCTTGTTTAGGAGTCGTGGTTACCGTCATGGTGGGGCAGTTGGGCTGCGTCTGGCTGACGGAATGGGTGTGTCCGGCGACGGGACGCTGAGCCGGCGTGTAGTCGTTGAAACCTGGGCGGGCTTGCAAGCCACTGAGGCTGAGGAGTCCGGCGAGGAGAGTGACGAGGGATATTGGAGTTTTCATGGGTTTTGTTTTTGTTTGTTGTTTTTGTTTGCGCAGGTGGTTTTGGAGCCTGCATCTCTTAACACCCCGCTGCGGACGAAAACCCTCGGAATTTTTTGAAGTTATTTTTCTCCAGAGATCCCGGTGACGCGTGCCATTTCGATGCGACTCGAATGAAAAGGACGCGGGGGCGGTTCCGTGCGAGGTTGGGGCCTTGCGGTTTACGGGATGAAGCGCCTCCATGCGGAGGGGGACGAAGTCTGGATTGCTCGCCTCCCTCCATGACTGCACCTCAAATCAACCGTGTCGCGTTCCTCGGCGATTACATGCCCCGGCAATGCGGCATCGCCACTTTTACCCGCGACATTTGCGAGGCGGTGGCGGCGAAATTTCCCAAGTGCGATTGTCTCGTCGGCGCGGTGAATGACCGGCCCGAGGGTTACGATTACCCGGCGCGCATCCGGTTTGAGATCGATGAAAAGGAGTTGGATTCGTATCGGCGCGCAGCGGATTTCCTAAACATCAACAACGTCGAAGTCGTCTCGGTGCAGCACGAGTTTGGCATTTATGGCGGCGCGGCGGGCAGCCATTTGCTGGCGTTTCTGCGCGATGTCCACATGCCGGTCGTGACGACGTTGCACACGGTCTTGCGCGAGCCCAGTCTCGAACAGCGCGCCGTCATGAAGCAGATCGACGAGCTTTCCAACCGCTTCATCGTCATGGCCGAGCGCGGGCGCGATCTCCTCGAGAACGTCTATGGCGTCGCTCCCGGCAAGATCGACCTCATTCCCCACGGCGTGCCCGATGTGCAATTCATCGACCCGGCGTTTCACAAGGATCAATTCGGAGTCGAGGGCAAGACCGTCCTCCTCACGTTCGGCCTGCTTTCGCCCAACAAAGGCATCGAGCACGTCATCGAGGCGCTGCCGGCGATTCTCGCACGTAATCCCAACGTCGTTTACATCGTGCTCGGAGCGACGCATCCGAATCTCGTGGCGCACGAGGGCGAGACCTACCGCCTGAAACTGGAGCGTCTCGCCAAGGATCGCGGCGTCGGCAGAAACGTCATCTTCTACAACCGCTTCGTCACCCACGAGGAACTCTCCGATTTCATTGGCGCGGCCGACATTTACATCACGCCCTATCTCAACGAAGCCCAGATCACCTCGGGCACGCTCGCCTACGCTTTCGGCGCGGGAAAAGCCATCGTTTCCACGCCCTACTGGCACGCGCAGGAGTTGCTGGCGGATGAAAAAGGCATCCTCGTTCCCTTTGCCAATCCCGCTGCCATCGCCGACGGCGTGAACCGGTTTCTGTCGGATGCCTCGCTGATGATCGCCACCCGCAAACGCGCCTGGAAGATGGGTCGCGAAATGATCTGGCCCGTCGTGGCGCGGCGTTACATGGAGAGTTTTCAAAAAGCCCGCGCCAGCCTGAGCGTGCCCGCGCGCAAGGCCTTTGCCGTGCGCACGCTGGAAAACCGCCCCTACGAATTGCCCAAGCTGAAGCTGGATCACCTCTTTCGGATGAGCGACAACACGGGCATCTTCCAGCACGCGATTTTCAACGTCCCGAACTATCGCGAGGGCTATTGCACCGACGATAATGCCCGCGCTTACATCCTGACTTTGCTCCTGCCGGAAATGACGACCCAGGTCGCCCAGCGCGACGTCGAGCAACTCGCCAGCACCTACATCGCCTTCCTCTGGGACGCCTTCGATCACCAGAGCTGCCGCTTCCGAAACTTCATGAGCCACCGGCGCGAATGGCTCGAGGATTACGGCTCCGAGGACAGTCACGCCCGTGCTCTCTGGGCCGCCGGCATGGCGCTCGGCCGCTCGAAAAACGACGGCCATCGCAATCTCTGCGCTCTGCTTTTTCAAAAAGGCCTCCCGATTGTCGAGACCTTCACCTCGCCCCGTGCCTGGGCCTTTTGCCTGATCGCGATGCACGAATATCTCCGCGCCTTTTCTGGCGACCGGACTGTGAATCAACTCCGCGACGTGCTCACGAAACGTCTCCAGGACCACTTCCATCACAATGCCGACGCGCAATGGCAGTGGTTCGAGTCCATGGCCACTTACGACAACGCCAAAATCTCCCACGCCATGATTCTGAGCGGCTACTGGACTTCCAATGGCGAGGTCTTTGAGACGGGTTTGAAATCGCTCCGCTGGCTGGTCGAATCGCAGACCGCCGAGTCGGGCCATTTCTCCCCCATCGGCTGCAACGGCTTCTGGAACAAAGGCGAGCCGCGCGCCCGCTTCGACCAGCAACCGCTCGAAGCCTACGCCACGGTTTCCGCCTGTCTGGAGGCTTACGGCCTGACCCACGACGTCTATTGGCAGCAGGCCGCGCGACTTTGCTTCGAGTGGTTTCTCGGCCGCAACGACCTTGGGCAGCCGCTCTACGACTCCAGCACCGGCGGCTGCCGCGACGCGCTCCATCAGGATCGCCTGAGCCAAAACCAAGGCGCCGAATCCAGCCTCGCCTTCTATCTTTCCCTTGCCGAAATGCGCCATGCCGAGACCGTCGCGCCCATTCAGCAGATAGCACTCTAACTCGTATGAAAATCCATCCCACCGGAGTCGAATTTCGCCCCGACAGCAGACGCGTCGTCGTCCGTTCCTTCATCTCCAGCGACCCGGTCAAAGTCGAAAACATCATCCGCCGCGCCCTGTCTCTCACCGAGGCCGAGATCGAGGCGCAACTCGCCCTCGTCCGCGCCGACTTTGGCGACCGCCACATCGATCTCGACAAAAGCTGGCTGCGCCACTTCGAAAAAGTTCGTCCGCTCGTTCCCGCCGAAGTCTGGCTTTCCGGCGACCGCCAGCTCTTCATCGGCGCGCTCTGCTCCGGCGAATACGCCCTCGAATCCGCCGCGCTTTTCAATCCCTCCATCGTCCCGCATCCGGATCAAACTCGACTGGAAACGGGCGACCTCCGCTTTATTCTCAGCCTTCGCGCCACGGGAGAGGGCCACATTTCCTCCATCGAGTTTCGCACCGGTGTCATCCATGCCGATCACTCGGTGACGATGGAAAAAACCACCCCGTTCGTCACGCTGCCGGAGTTGGATACGAATCCGATCTTTCACAAGGCCACCTTCCTCCACAAACTCACCGAACTCGGCCTCGAAAATGACTGGGCCGCCGCCGTCATGGGTCCCTTGGAGGACGCCTTTACCCTCCAGGAACTCGAGCGCCAGCAATCGCTCGCCAGTGAAACACAACCCGACTCCCGCGATGTCGCCCGCACCATGGAGATCATGCACTGGCTCGCGGAATCGAATTACTCGATCCATTTCAACCCGACGACCACCGTCTCGGAGCGCATCATTTTTCCCGTGTCCTCCAATGAGAGCAACGGCATCGAGGACGCCCGGTTTGTGCGCTTCGTGGACGACAAAGATGGCAGCGTGACCTATTTCGCCACCTACACCGCCTACAACGGTCGCGCCATTCTCCCGCAACTCATCGAGACGACGGATTTTCTGCACTTCCGCATTCGCACCTTGAATGGACGCGCTGCGCAGAACAAAGGCATGGCGCTTTTCCCCCGGCGCATCGGCGGACGCTACGCCATGCTCTCGCGCCAGGACGACGAAAACCTCTTCCTCATGCTCTCCGACAACCGCCATTTCTGGAGCGACCCCCAGCTTATCCAGTGCCCGACCCAGCCTTGGGAAATGGTAAAGATCGGCAACTGCGGCTCGCCCATCGAGACCGAGGAAGGCTGGATCGTCATCACCCACGGCGTCGGTCCGATGCGCAAATACTGCATCGGCGCGATCCTCCTCGATCTCGACGACCCCACGAAAGTCATTGGACGCCTCGCCCAGCCGCTGCTCAAACCGGAGGGCATCGAGCGCGAGGGCTACGTGCCCAACGTCGTTTACACCTGCGGCGCACTGGCCCACGGCGGACGCATCATTCTCCCCTACGGCTTCAGCGACAGCGGCGCGACGATTGTTAGTTTCCAGATCTGTGAATTGCTCGACCAGATGCTCCCGGCGGTTTAGCAACCCGACCCATCGGACAGGGACTTGCCTGACACATCCCGCCCGGCCAAACGGTGGGCACGGGCGTTATTCGGGAATCATGCACTCACCCACTGCCGATGTCTCAACAGTGAACGTCATCCACGAAGCCCGCTACCTGCGGGAAAAACTCGCCGCCAAACTCGTCCTCCTCCGCAAATGCCGCGATAACCTCGTGGAAACGACCGCCGCCACCTGCGAACTCGCCCAACTAGCCCGCCGAGTCACCGCTGCCCGCCCCGAGGTCGTGGCTCTGCGGCACGCGGCTGCATTGACCGTTGGGAACTAACAGAAAAGGCGGGCAGCCTTTGCAGACTGCCCGCCTTTCTGATTTGAATGAAACTCGACTCTGTCGCTTACGGCATGAGCACGGTGTCGATGACGTGGATGACTCCGTTGGATTGGATCACGTCGGCGATGGTCACTTTCGATTTGCCGCCTTTGGCGTCGGTCAGGATGACGTCTTTGTCATCGAGGCTGGCGGTGAGTTTTTCGCCATTGACGGTCTTGAGTGTGGCTTTGCCGTCTTCCTTTTTAATGAGGGCGACCAGCTCGGAGGCGGTGACTTTACCCGCGACGACGTGGTAGGTGAGAATGCCGGTGAGGGTCTTTTTGTTCTCGGGTTTTACGAGGGTATCGACCGTGCCGGCGGGCAGTTTGTCGAAGGCTTCATTGGTGGGCGCAAAGACGGTGAACGGCCCCTTGCTGGAGAGCGTGTCCACGAGTCCGGCGGCCTTCACCGCGGCGACGAGGGTGGTGTGGTCCTTGGAGTTGACGGCGTTTTCGACGATGTTTTTGGTTTCCAGCATCGGTGCGCCGCCGACCATGGGGTTTTCGGCAAACAACGTGGTGGTAACGAGGGCGGTGAGCGCCAGAGTGGCGAGGGTTTTCTTGATCATAATGGGTGTTTTCTAATGTGAGTCGCTCCCTCTCCGCGCCTGCTCAACGTTGAGCGGGTGGTATTTATTCGCGTGCGGGAACCACTAGCCCTTATCCGCCACTGGCCATCGGTTGGATGCGCGAGGCTTTCCGAAAAAAAGGAGCCCGCTTTTGTCTTTGTTTTTTTGGCTTGCCGCAGATCGGCGCGACTTCTACTTTCAACCCGTTCGCCGGAAAATGTCTTCGCTCGCAGGCGGCTGGCGAAGTTTTATTCACTCATCTCACATGTTAGAAAACAAACTCTCCATCACCATCACCGACGCGCAGATTGCCGCCGCCCGCAAGGGTCTTGCCGACCTCAAAGCCGCCCTGCCTTTCCTCCTCAGCCTCAGTGCCGCCGAGCGCAAAAGCCTTCCGCAGATCAGCAGTGGCAGCGAATATTTTGTGACCGACGGACTCAACGCCGCCGCCAGCAACCCCGAGTTTATGCCTCCTTATGTGGACCTCGCGGAACTCAATAAAGACGGCACCGCGTATGCGCAACTCGCCCCTCTCGCCGTCGAAGCCCGTCAAATCCTCGGTCTGCTCAACGACACCACCACCGCCCTCGGCAGCGAGGCTTATGTGGCCGTTCTTGCCTACTATGGCTCGGTGAAAAACGCCTCCAAACATGGCGTTGCTGGAGCCAAGCCGATCTACGACAAACTCAAGAAACGCTTCGAAAACAACGGCCCTGCCACGCCACCGGCCACTCCCTAAAGCCCACTGCTCCGGCTTCTATTTTGGAACGCGGCGATTCCACCGGATCGCCGCGTTTTTGCGTCCACCGCGTTCGGCCTGTCTCCGCTCGCGATCCTTCCGCCATCGCTCGCAGTCAGTTTTTCACCGCTTCTGGTCCCACTTTTTTCGCTCCGGTTCGCTCGGCCAGCGCTTCAGAGCCGACTTCCATCGCACTGGAGCCCTCGTTGACCGCTCCAGAGCGACACCGCACCGCTCACCTGCCTCCGGCGACCGCTTTCGGTCCTGTTTCGTCCGCTTGAGAGCGGTTCCGAAGTGGGGTAGGGCGGCTCGGAAGGAGGGATATTCCCCTCGTAAACGTTCTTTTATGAGATTCAGTCGCATTTATTGCTTGCTTCTTGAGATTCCGTCTCAATAGTGTGACCTCATGAAAAAACTCACCTTGTTTCTTACCTCACTCGCCGTCGGTCTGGGCGGCTTCACCACTCCCTCTCTCCACGCCGACGAACATCTCTTCGGCTGGGTGCGCGGAGCCGAAACCCTGCCCGCTGGCCACTTCGATGCGTATCAATTCGTCACTCTCCGCACCGGCAAAGTCTCCGGGCAATACCACGCCTGGGATTACGATACCGAAGTGGAATATGGCATCACCGATCAGTTTCAGGTCGGAGTGTCGGTCACGAACCACTACTTCAACCTCAAGAACGTCGAGGAGCTGGATAATGGAAAAAATCTCCTCTTTGGCGGCGTCGAAGCCAGCGCGAAGTATCGTTTGCTCAGCCCCTTCAAAGACGGCATCGGCCTGGCCTTGCGCATGGAGGGCGGCTATCTCGTGAAGGACGACGTCGGCGGCCTCGATCAAAAGGAATGGTTCATCAACCCTCAGATCATCCTCCATAAGAACTACCTCGACGACACGCTCATCTTCCATTTCAACACCGGAGTGCAATTCGCCTGGGGCAAAAAACCCGCCGAGGAATACGATCACGAACTCGCGCTGGAAGCAGGCGTCGGAGCGTCGTATCGGTTTGCCCCGAACTGGTTTGCCGGAGTGGAAACGCATTTCCGCTCGGAGTATCCGAAGTTCGACATGGGGAATTTTGAGCATTGCGTGCTCTTTGCCGGGCCGAGTATCCATTACGGGGCGAAAAACTGGTGGGCCACCCTCAGTTATAGCTACCAAGTCTTCGGCAACGAGGTCGATCAAGTGACCAATGGCAAAGCTTACGCCGAGGAAGCCCGCAACGAGACCCGTCTGAAAGTGGGCTTTAACTTCTAACTCCGCCCTCTTCATCGGGATGAAACTCAACACCTTTCTCATCACCCCCGTCGCGCTCATCGGCAGCGCGGTGGCGGGTCATGGCGAGATCTATCTCACCGTGGCGCAGGCGCAGCAGGCCATTTTCCCAGGAAAAACCTGCACCGCGGCCCCCATGACCCTCACGCCCGAGCAGCGCAAAGCCATTGAGGCCGCCTGCAAAGTGCGCGTGCGCCAGGCCGAAGTGCAGGCCTGGAAAGTGGCCGGCGGCGGGTGGTTTATCGTCGATGAAGTCATCGGAAAACACGAATTCATCACCTGGGCCTGCGGCATTCGGGCCGACGGCAGCGTGCAGGGCATCGAGATTATGGAATATCGCGAGACCTACGGCGGCGAGGTGCGCAACCCGAAATGGCGCGCCCAATTCACCGGAAAAACCGTCGCCAGTCCGATCAAACTGGACTCCGATATCCAGAACATCAGCGGAGCCACGCTCTCCTCGAATCACATCACCGAGGGCGTCCGCCGGTTGCTCGCCACCAGCCATGTCGCCCTGCGTTGAACATCGCCGGGCCCGTCCGCTGCTCGGGACCTTCGTCGAGATCAACGCTCGCGGAACCTGCGCCGAAGAGGCGGTCGAGGCCGCATTTGCCGAGATCGAAAAGGTCCATCGGCTGATGAGTTTTCACGATCCGGCGAGTGATGTTTCCCATTTCAATGCCACTCCCGTGGGAAAAAAAATCCGCCTACATCCCTGGACCCATCGGGTCTTGCGCCTCGCCGCGCAGCTTTCGGAGGACAGCGGGGGCGTCTTCGACATCACCGTGGCACCCGCATTGGCCGCGCTGGGTTTTCTCCCCCCGACTCCCCGGCACTCCGGGTCGTGGCGCGATCTGCACCTCCATTCCGATGGAACTGGAATGAAAACGCAACCGCTCACCATCGACCTGGGTGGCATTGCCAAGGGATTCGCCGTGGACGTGGCCGTGCGAAAATTGATGCGTTTCCCCGGTATCGCAGCCGGCCTGGTCAATGCCGGCGGCGATTTGCGAGCCTTCGGTAACGAGCCGTGGCCGGTCGCCATTCGCCACGCCAGCGACCCCGGACAGCGGGCGGCCATAATTCAACTTCAGAACGCCGCCGTGGCCACCAGCGCCGGTTATTATCGAAGCCGCCAGCACGATGGCACTCGGATCACGGCCCTCATTCACGGCATTTCGCGCCAGCCACTTTCCGCCGACGGCAGCGTCTCCGTGATCGCCCCCACAGCCGCCGTCGCCGACGCCCTCACGAAAGTCATCGCCCTGGGTGCATCGCCCAGGATTCTGCGAAAATATCGCGCCCAATCCTACGTGCAGAATCGATTGGCAGTGGCATGAGAGGCGGCTCCTTTAGACTCAGTCGGCGGCATCGAATCGCGCTTTACAGCGTGTTTATCGTCCTCCTGCTCACCGGAATTTTTTGGGCCGGGTTGCATCGTTATGGACAGGTCGAAGGGGAATTTGGCCCCGCTCCTCACCCGGCCGAGCCCTGGATCTTGCGAGCCCACGGCGCGGCGGCCTTTGCCATGCTCGTTCTACTGGGCACGCTCCTCCCGATTCACGTCAAACGCTCCTGGAAAGCCGGCAAAAACCAATTCACCGGCAGCGTCATGCTGACGTTTAATTTCCTGCTCGTTCTCACTGGCTACGGCCTCTATTACGCTGGCAATGAACGCCTGCGCGGCCTCACGAGCTGGCTGCATTGGTGGCTCGGCCTCACGTTTCCCGTGGCGCTGGTCTGGCATATTTACGCGGGCCGCCTCAGCCGCAAACGCCTCCGCGAAACCATCTGATGCAACACGCTCAGGGTGCCGCCGCCAAGTATCGGTTTGACCGTTGGGCCGGGCGATTCGATGATGACCGTCTATGATCGAAAAACCTCTCGTGCCGAAGGAAGGCTGGTATGTGCTACACCTCTTTTACCGCGTCGAGCACGGCCAATGGGAACTGCTCACACCCGAGGAAAAAATTCGCGCCAAGACCGATCTTTCCGAGCTCGTGCAGGAGGCGCGCTCGCTGCCGCAGACGCAGTTGCTAACCTTCAGCATGATCTCGCCGAAAGCCGACCTCGGCTTCATGCTTCTAACCAACGATCTCATCGCCGCAAACGCGCTGGAAAAAAAGCTCTCGCTCTCTCTCGGTGAGGAGATTCTAACTCCGGTTTTTTCCTTTCTCTCGATGACGGAGCGGAGCGAATACACGATGTCCGACGCGGAATACGGCGCATCCGTAACAGAGGAAAAAGGCCATGCCGCCGGATCTCCCGAACACACAGCCGCGATGACCGATTTCACCCAGCGGATGGAGAAATACGCGAAGGACCGGTTGAATCCTAACATGCCCGACTGGCCGGTGTTTTGCTTCTACCCCATGAGCAAACGGCGCGATGCGACTAACAATTGGTATGCGCTCGATTTCGAGGCACGCAAGAAGCTCATGGCGGGTCATGCAAAGGTCGGCCGCACCTATGCGGGACGCGTGCGACAGCTCATCACGGGCTCGACCGGGCTCGACGATGCAGAGTGGGGCGTGACGTTGTTTGCGCACGATTTGTTTGAGATCAAGGCGATCGTTTACGAGATGCGTTTCGATGAAGTGAGCGCGAAGTATGCGGAGTTTGGCGACTTCTTCATCGGTCTGCAAATGCCGCTGAACGAACTCTTTCACCAGCTACGAGTCTAACTCCTATGGACGCGAAGCTCGTTAAGTTAGAGGCGTATCTAGCGGCGCGGGCTCCGATGTTAGTCGCGTTTTCCGGTGGTGTGGATAGCTCATTTCTTCTGGCGGTCGCGCAGCGGGTGTTAGGTAACAATGTGACTGCGATCATCGCCGATTCGCCCAGTCTGCCGCGTGTTTCACTCGGCAAAGCCAAAAAGTTAGCAGCGGAGTTAGGTGCGAATCTGCAAGTGCTGAAAACGACCGAGCTAACACAGGAAGACTACGCCACGAATCCAGTGAATCGGTGCTACTTCTGCAAGGCTGAACTCTTCAAAAGCATGGACGCCTACGCCGCCGCCAATGGCTTTCGTTTTCTAGCTTATGGAGAAAACCTGGACGACGCCGGACACGTTCGACCCGGAGTCGTGGCGGCTCGGGAATTTTCCGTCTGCGCCCCGCTGAAAGAATGCGGTCTAACCAAGCTGGAGATCCGCCAGTTCTCTCGAGAAATCGGCTTGCCCACAGCGGACGACGCGGCACAACCGTGCCTCAGCTCCCGCATTCCCCACGGCGTGCGGGTGACTTCCAGTGCATTGCAAAAGATCGAGCTGGCCGAGGAGTATGTTAGAAGTCTCGGCTTCCAGATCTTCCGGGTGCGCCATCTTTCCGACGAGTCGGCCAAAGTCCAGATCGCCCCTTCGGAGATGAGTCGAGTTCCATCGTTATCTGCGGCGTTGTTAGGCGGCGTTCGCGCGGTCGGCTATCGCGAGGTGGAGATCGATCCGCTGGGCTACCGTTCGCCCACCTAACTGTGAGCCCGCCCGGACTCGCGGAATATTTCCGCCAGCACAACCAGCGCGCCGTGCTTCTAGCCATCGGCTGCCTCGTTGGCAGCGTGGCGAGTTGGATCGTTATTTACGGCATCGTGCTCTGGATGGAATTGATGGTTCTAACCACGATCCGAGGAGTCGATGCGCCTAGCACGCTCTCGGTTCGCAATCATTTTCTGATTGTCGCCGCCGTGCTGTTTTCCGTGACCTGGCTGGTGAAAAAATGGGAGCGGCAACACGAAAAATTTCATCTCGGACGCGCCCTGCTGAGTCTGCTTTCCATTCCCGTGCGGCTCACCTCGGGCGTGTGGCAAAACTTTTTTGCCCAAGTCCATCCGACTGTTAGCGAACTTGACAGCCTCTGGCGCGTGCTGGAGACGTTGCGTGTGGAAAAGAAGATCGCGCAGACGAATCTCCCGGTCCTGCTAACCTCTGATAGCAATCCAAGTCGGATCACTTATTTGCTAGCCATCGGCGGCTTGATCGACACCGACAACTACGGCGGCGTTTACTATCATCATCTGCGAAATCAAGAAGCGGAACGGCTGGTGCGCCGCTGGTCGCGTTCGCTGCTGCTGGAAGACTAGCTATTTCTTCCCGGCGATCATCCGATAGCCGAGCAGGAGAATGATCGCGCCGACGACCGAGGCGATGAATCCGGTGGGTTCGCCCTCGGCATACCAGCCCATGGCGCGGCCCGCATAACCCGCGATCATGGAGCCGGCGATGCCGATGAGCATGGTGATAATGCAGCCGCCTGGATCGCGTCCGGGAGTGAGGAATTTGGCAACGGCCCCGATGATGAGGCCGATGAAAAGCATGTAGAGAAATCCGTGGTTCATACACCATGAACGGACTAACGACAGTGCGCGGATGTATTAGTTCCGCGAGTGGACCACGCGGCGGGTCGTAAGGATGGAGAAGCGCGACGATTGGACAATGATCGGACTCGGACGTCCGCTGCGACCGCTCGTGGGCATCCCGATTTTCACTGCGCCGGCCTCCATCATTTTCAAAATGTAGAACTGCGCCTGGATGATCGAGACCTGCATCTTCACGGCGAGTAGCTGCGCGTCGGCGCCGATCTCGAGCAACTCATGGGCACGCGCAAAAAAGGAGGCAACGATCGGGTCATCAAACTGGCAGTCGCTCTGGTTGAGGATGACCATTTTCGACGGCAGAATGAAATCCGACTGCCGCCAGGCGATCTCGTCGGCCATGGTGACCACGGCCAGGTTTGCGCCGTCGATGGAGAGGCGGACGCGCTGGTTGATGATTTCGGCGGGCAACGGCTCGAAATGAAATTTTCCCCGCGCCGCCGCCGTGATGGCGACGAGTTTTTCGAGGATCACCGCCTCGTCCGTCACGCAGACGCCGAGGACGAAGAAGCCGCAGATAAACGACGGCATGAGGTAAATCTCCACGCTGGAGACGGGCCCGATATCACTGAAAGTCAGCCGACCATGCTGGTTGCGCAGCGTGGTCAGCAAATCTGGGAGTGGAAGTTCGGTATTACCGCCGATGATGGGCATGATGGTTATATTTAGAGCAGCTTCCGTTCCCAAACTGCTGCGCGAAAACAACTTGCCGCTGCCAGCGTTTCTCCATTTCCTCGGACGAGACACCGCCTGGTTTCGGAAAAATCGAACGCACGGCGGGTCAGACTGTCTCTCTATCCACGAATTTATGCCCAGCGCCACCGACGAAATCACCCGCCAAGTCCAGGAACACAGCCATTGGATTGCTCCCCTTCAAAAAGAAATCGGCCGCGTCGTGGTCGGTCAGAAATATCTCATCGACCGGCTCCTCATCGGCCTGTTGACCAACGGCCACGTGCTGCTCGAAGGCGTGCCCGGCCTGGCCAAGACGCTGACTGTGAAAACGCTGGCGTCCACCATTCGCACGGGGTTTCAGCGGCTGCAGTTTACCCCGGATTTGCTGCCCGCAGATTTGATTGGAACTCAAATCTACAACCCGCGTGACGGGGCGTTTACGACGAAACACGGGCCGATTTTCTCGAATCTGATCCTCGCTGACGAAATCAATCGCGCTCCTGCGAAAGTCCAGAGCGCGCTCCTCGAAGCGATGCAGGAACGCCAGGTGACCATCGGTGAGACGACTTACAAACTGCCCGATCCATTTCTCGTCCTCGCCACCCAGAACCCGCTCGAACAGGAGGGCACATATCAGCTTCCCGAGGCGCAGCTCGACCGTTTCATGCTCAAACTTTCCGTTGGCTACCCCACCAAAGCCGAGGAACGCCGCATCCTCGACCTCATGGGAACGTCCGCTCCGAAACTCGACGTTCAAGCCATCACCGAGCCGTCTGACATCATCAAGGCCCGCGAAATCGTCAACGAAATCTACGTCGATGATCGCGTGAAAGATTACATCGTCGATGTCGTCTGGGCCACGCGCCAACCCGCGACTTACAAACTCGCGCTCGACGGTATGATCCGCTACGGCGCCAGCCCGCGCGCCACGATTGCACTCACACTCGCCGCGAAGGCGAACGCGTTTCTCAACGGCCGCGGCTTCGTCACGCCGCAGGACATCAAAACCATTGGCACCGATGTCCTGCGTCACCGCGTCGGCATCAGCTACGAGGCCGAGGCCGAGGAAATGACCTCGGAAATGATCGTCCAGAAAGTCTTCGAGGGTCTGCCCGTTCCCTGATTTCTCCCAAAAGTGGAAAGCACGAAATCGATCTTAAGCCGGATTCGCAAGCTGGAACTCCGCACGCGGCGGCTGGTGAACGAGAGTTTCGCCGGCTCGTATCATTCCGTTTTCAAGGGACGCGGGATGAATTTCGACGAGGTGCGGCAGTATCAGGCCGGCGACGAAATCCGCTCCATCGATTGGAATGTGACTGCGCGCACCGGCGAGCCGTACATCAAGAAATTCACCGAGGAACGTGAGCTCACCGTCATGCTCGTGGTCGATGTCAGCGCATCGGGCGTCTTCGGCAGCGTGGAAAATTCCAAGCGCGATCTCTCGGCGGAAGTCGCTTCCGTGCTGGCCTTTAGCGCGATCCGCAACAACGACAAAGTCGGCTTGCTCCTCTTCAGCGAAGGCGTGGAACTCTTCATTCCGCCGAAAAAAGGCCGCACCCACACGCTGCGTTTGATCCGGGAAATCCTCTTCTTCGAGCCGAAACAACGCGGGACCGATCCGCGAGTCGCGCTGAATTACCTCAACCGCGTGCTGACCCGGCGGGCCGTCGTTTTTCTGCTCTCGGATTTTCAAACGGAGTCCTTCGAGCGCGAACTTTCCGTCACCAGCCAGCGGCACGATCTCATCGCGCTGGCTGTGGTCGATCCGCGCGAGGAGGAATTACCCGACATCGGACGCGTCACGCTGGAGGACGCCGAAACGGGCGAACAAATCGAGGTTAACACGTCGGATCGTCGGGTGCGCGAGGCGTTCCATTCGAATGCAACTCAAGTCTGGCGCGACTGGCAGGACATTTTTCGCGGGAAGAAAATCGACTCAATCCGCCTGCGCACGGACAAAGATTATTTGCCCGCGCTGCGGCAGTTTTTCAAAACCCGCGAACGGAGGGCCGGCTTCCGATGAAATGGTCGCCTTTTCCAGGGAGCGCACGCGTCTCGCGTGTTCCCTTTTGCGTCTCGCGAAAGGGCCGGTTCTCGCCATCGGACGAGACGTCCGCAGGAACACGCGGGACGCGTGCGCTCCCGGGGATTTTTCTCGCCCAGGCCACGCTGCCGCCGGAGTTCAAGCCGTTTGCGGGGCGCTACGACATCCCGTTTCTCCCGCTCTGGGCGGTGATCGTGCTGACGGTTTTGGCGACTTTGATCGTGGTCGCACTCGTTTGGTGGCTGCGGAAACGCTGGAAACACGCCCACACGCCGCCTCCGCCGCCACGTCAGGCCGCACTCGATTCGCTCAACGCGCTCCAGCCACACATCGACACCGATGCGCCGTCGGAGTTTACCGTGGAAGTCGCCTCGGTGCTGCGCCGGTTCGTGGTGGGTCAATATGGAATCCCGGCCACGCGGCAGACGTCGCAGGAATTCCTCCAATCGCTTGCGCAATCGGCCACTTTCAGCGAGTCGGATCAGACTCTGCTGAAGTCGTTTCTTGATAAAAGCGACCTCATTGAATTTGCCAAACTCCAGGCCACCAGCGCGGATAATCGCGAACTATGGGACAAGGCGCGGCAGTTCGTCCAGGGAGGTCAAACGCCGTGAAACCACTGGAACTCGGCTCTGGGCTGGCCATCATCCAGCCGCTCTTTTTGCTACTCTTGCTCCTCATCCCCGTGCTCGCCTGGTTGCGTGGGAAACGTGGCGGCTCGGCGGCAGTCATTTACTCGTCCACAAACCTCGTTCGCACGCTCGGGCAAATGCGCAAGTCGCGCGCCGGAGCCTTTCTCGCGACTTTGACCGCACTCGGACTCGCCTCATTGATCATCGCGCTGGCCCGTCCGCAATGGGGCACCTCGCGCACGGAAACACAGGCGAGTGGCATCGACATCATGCTCGCCATCGACGTTTCGCGCTCGATGTTGTCGGAGGATTTCACTATCGGCTTCAAGCGCGCCAACCGCTTGGAGGCCGTGAAGCAAGTCACGCAAAAGTTCATCACCGGACGCCCCAACGACCGCATCGGGCTCGTCGCGTTTTCGGGCAGGCCCTATCTCGTGAGCCCTCCCACACTCGACCACGACTGGCTCATCCAGAACCTCGACCGCGTCCGCATCGGTATGGTCGAAGACGGCACCGCCATCGGATCGGCCATCGCTTCGACCGCGAGCCGATTCAAAAACAAGGACGCCAAAAGCAAGCTCATCGTCCTCCTCACCGACGGCGACAACAACGCGGGCCGCGTTTCGCCCATCACCGCCGCCGAGGCCGCCGGCACGCTCGGGATCAAGATTTACACCATCGGCGCAGGGACGAACGGGATCGTCCCGTTTCCCTTGCGCGACGGATTTGGGAACATCACCTACGCCAACGTGATGATGAAATTTGAAGAGGAGGGCCTCAAAAAAATCGCCGAGATCAGCAAGGGCGCCTACTTCCGCGCCGCCGACACGAAGTCGCTCAACGACGTTTTTGACAAGATCGACAAGCTGGAAAAGACGACCATCGAGACGAAGTTGTATCGCAATTACCGGGACCTGTTTCCGTGGTTTTTAGGGGCGGGTTTCATTCTAATCGCAGTGCCTTTCTTATTAGAGCAAACGATCTGGAGGCGCTCGCCATGATCGGGAAGATGAACCTTGAAGCCGCGAAACGGCAGATTTCCCCTCGAGTTGCACTTGGGAACGCACTTGTCTGGGTAGCTGTGCTGCCGGAACGCGCAGAAGTCTTTGGGCCGTTGGGTTTAAATCGAGCTGCCACTGAAGTGCCAGCAGGCGGTGCAACTGCCGGGACAAGCCCGTTCCCAAGTGCAACTTGGGAACGAGGAGGCACCATCACCGAGAGCCCGGTCGGCATGGGGAAGTCCTCTGCAATGCATTGGAACTCGAATGAAAGGCTTGCGGCATGAATTTTCCCGTCACATTTGCCACGCCGCTCTGGTTTTTTGCGTTGCTGCTCCTGCCGCTGCTCGCGGTGTTCTATTTTCTGGCCGAGAAACGCTCCGAGAAACGGCTGGCGCAACTGATTGCTCCCAAACTCCGCCCGGTGCTGCTCCAGGGCATCTCGCGGGGGAAACGGCTCGCGCGGTTTGCCCTCACTCTGCTCAGTCTGGCGGCGTTGATCGTAGCGCTGGCTCGTCCGCAAGCCGGTTTTGAAACGCAGGAGGTGAAGCGCAAAGGCCGCGATGTCGTGGTGGCGATCGACACGTCGCGCTCCATGCTGGCCGACGATGTGACTCCCAATCGACTCTCCCGCGCGAAACTGGCGGTGCAGGATTTATTGCGAATACTCGAGGGCGACCGGGTGGCGCTGGTGGCGTTTGCCGGGACGGCGTTTTTGCAGGCACCGCTGACGATTGATTACAGCGCGGTGCAGGATTCGCTGGAGGAAATCGACACGACGATCATCCCCAAGGGCGGCACGAATCTAGCCGCAGCGATCCAGGTGAGCCTGCAAGCGTTTGGCAAGGCGGAGGGGGCAAACAAGGCGCTGGTGTTGTTTACCGATGGCGAGGAGTTGGACGCGGATGCGCTGAAAGCTGCCGCCCTGGCGAAGGCGGCGGGCGTGCGGATTTTTACGGTCGGCGTGGGGTCGAGTGCGGGGACGATGATTCCGATCCAGGAGAACGGCACGAGCACGTTTGTGCGCGATGACTCGGGGCAATTTGTGAAGACGAAGCTGGATGAAAGTCGCCTGAAGGAGATCGCGGCTGCGGCGGACGGCTTCTATGTTCACCTCGAAAACGGGTCGAATGCGGTGCAGACGCTATTGAACGACGGCATCCAAAAGCTGGAGCAGCGCGAGGGGAGCCAGTTTAGCTCGCGGCGGCCGATTGAACGCTATCAATGGCCGCTGGGTCTAGCCATTGTGTTGTTTGTGCTGGCCCAAAGTCTGAGTGATCGCAAGGTGTCGCGACGTGCCGCCGGAGTGGCATGCGCATGGCTGGCGCTGCTGCCGATGGAGAGAGCGCAGGCGGTGGAGTTTCAGTTCTTTGACCGCGATAAACGGGCGTTTAACGAGGGCTGGGAGGCTTATAAAAAGGAGAAGCCCGAGGACGCGCTGAAATCGTTTGGCAAGGCGGCCACGAGCCCGGACCGGGATGTGCGCAAAAAGGCGGAATACAACGCGGCAAATTCGTTGTTTCTAATCGGCAAAGACAAGCTGGAGAAGAATCGCACGGAGGCCATCGCGGACTGGAAGGAGGCGATATCGCATTACAATGAGGCGCTGAAGATTGACTCGAAATACGACGACGCCAAGACGAATCGTGACCTCGTGGACAAGCTGCTCAAGGAGGACGAAAAGAAAAAAGAGGAGCAGCAAAAGCGCGACGAGAAGGACAAGAAAGATCAGCAGGACCAGCAGCAGGATCAGGCCAAGAATGATCAGAAACAGGACGGCAAAGATTCCAAGGATCAGCAGAAGAAGGACGCCGACCAGAAACAAAACCAAGGCCAGCCCAAGGACGATAAAAACGGCAAGAACGGACAGAACAAACCCGATCAAGTGCCGCAATCGGGCGATCCGAAGCAGCAGAAAAAGGACGGTGAAAAGCCCGACAAAGCCGACGCGATGCCCACCCCCGGCGAGAAAAAAGAAGGCGAGTTAAAGGCGAATCAGGGCGATGAAAAAAAGGATGAGCCGAAGGAAGGTCAGATCGGCGAGGCCGAAAAACCCGAGCAAGAGCAGGATGGCAAAATGAGCCAGCAACAAGCCCGCGCCCTCATCGAAGCGATGCAAGGCGAGGAGGAACGCGTGAATTTGCGCGAGCAAGCCAGAGAGGCTCCCGTGGCGAAAGATTGGTAATTTCAATGAACAGCGCAACGAACCACATTTCCCCGGCAGCGCACGCGTCTCGCGTGCTCTTTGAGGTGTCTCGCCTCAAAGCTCTTCCATACCATCGGACGAGACGTTCGCTGGAACACGCGAACCGGCAGATCGCCTCGCCAATATTTACCCACCGAGGCAAACGCGTGCGCTCCCGGATCGCCTTCCTGCTCGTGGCGCTTCTCCTATTCATCCCGTTCGTCCACGCCGAGAACGCCAGCGTCACGGCCAACGTCTCCTCCACCTCGACCACTGCGGACGAGCCGATCCGGCTCACGATCACCGTCACCGGCGCACGCAACGCCAACATTCCAGCCCACATCGAGGCCGACGGGCTCGACATTAATCTCCAGGGAAAAAGCCAGCGCTTCGAACTCAGCAGCGGCTTCGGCGCAACCATGTCCACCGTCCTGACCTATCTCGTGACCCCGCAGAAAGCCGGGAAATTCACCATTCCAGAGATCACATTGGAGACCGGCGGCCAGAGTTACACCACGAAACCCATCGTGATCACCGTCGAAAAAGGCGCGGGCGGCAATTCCGCCAACTCGTCCAACGCAGACGACGACGGCTCGACCACGCCGAAGATTTTCGCCGAATTGCTTCTGCCCAAGGACACGGCCTACGTCGGCGAGATCGTCCCGGTCGAGGTGCGGTTTTACTTCGACAGCTCGATTACGTTCCAACTCAACCCTCCAGGACAATCGCCGCAGATCGACGGCGAGGGATTTTCCAAACTCCGCTTCCCGCAGGCGCGGCTCGAGCAGAAGACGATCAAGGGCCACGACTTTCGCGTGCTCATTTACCAGACCAGTCTCGTCGCGGCGAAATCGGGCGACCTCACCGTCGGTCCGTCTTCGCTCAACTTCGTCGTCGGCATGCCGCAGAAACGCCGCCAGCGCAGTCCGTTCGACGATCCATTTGGCGGCGATCCCTTTGCCAATTTCTTCGGAAACCAGCGCGTCGAACGCGAAATGACCCTCAGTTCCGACCCGAAAACGCTCCACATCAAGACGCTCCCGTCGCCGCGTCCAGCCGGGTTTGCGGGCGCTGTCGGGCAATTCACCATGACCGCCTCGGCCAAGCCCACGACGGTGAAAATCGGCGACCCGATTACTTACAACTCCGTCATTTCCGGTCGCGGTAACTTTGATCTCGTCACCGCGCCGACCCTCGCAAGCACCGACGGCTGGCGCACGTATCCGCCGACCGGCAAGCTCGTGCCGACCGATGAAATGGGCGTTTCCGGCGACAAAAGTTTCGACATGGCGATCATCCCCGAGCGCAAGGCAGCGCAGTTGCCGGAAACGAGTTTCGTTTATTTCGACCCGGCGCAGGAGAAATATATCACGCTGAAATCGCCGCCCATTTCCGTGCAAGTCGAGGGCCAGGCCATCGTCGCCGCGACGCCAGTTCCATCGAAATCTGCCGCACAATCGACTCCAACTCCCCTCGCTTCGACTGCGGAATCCGATTTGCCTCCGGTGAAAACGGCGCTCGCCACCGAGATCGGGAGTTTCATTCCCCTCTGGCAGACGCGCACTTTCTGGATCTGGCAAAGCCTGCCGCTGCTCCTGCTCGGCGCGCTGGTCTGGCCGAAGATCGCCGCCGCCCTCGCGCCGGACACCACCGAGGCCACGCGCCTGCGGTTGACCAAGGAAAAAACCGCCCTCGCCACGCCATTGCGCTCGGCTGATCCCGTAGTTTTCTTCCCCGCCGCCGCGCGCCAACTCGAGATCACCGCCGCACTCGCCGGGCTGCCCCATGCGAGTTCCAGTGAAATCCTCCAGTCGCTCGGGTTTGCCAACGACGAGGCGGAGACAGTCCGGGAGATTTTTGCCCGCCGCGACGAGCTGGCTTACGGCGGAGGGCGCGGCGGCAAAGAACTCACGACCGAGTCCCTGCGCCGTTTTCAAAACGTCCTTTCCAAATGAACCTGCTCCGCCTCTGCCTCGTGCTCCTGATGGGAATGCAACTCGCCTCGGCGATCACCGCCGACACTTTCGCGACCGCCAATGAAGCCTACAACAAACGCGATTTCGGCTCGGCGATCCAGACTTACGAAACCCTCGTGCGCCGAGGCGAATATCGGCCCGAGATTTTTTACAACCTCGGTCTCGCCTACGAAAAATCCGCCAACCCGGCGCACGCCATTCTCAGCTACGAACGCGCCCTGCTGCTCGCGCCCGGGTTCGCCGACGCGCAGCTCCGGCTCGATAGCCTGAGCGGAGTTCCATCGCATTGGTGGGAACGCCTGCCGCGCCTGGGGAGCCGTCTCAGCGTGATTGCGATCGCAGTCGCCTCGTGGATTTTTCTGCTCTCGCTCGTGGCTCAATGGCGCGTGCTCGGCGGGACGCGTCACCTCTGGAGCATGACCGCGATTCTCAGTCTGCTGGCGCTCGTCATCGCTGCGACGAGCTTCTATCTGCGCGACTGGCCGCTCGCCTCGCCGGACCGGGCGATCGTCTTGAAAAATGAGAAACTACGCTCAAATTTCACCGCCAGCAGCCCGTCGATTCTCGCGCTCCGACCGGGGCAGGCGGTCGAGATCACAAGCGTCAACGGCCCGTGGACTGAATGCCGGCTGCCCGACCAAACCCTCGGCTGGATTGCCAGCGAATCCCTCGAGCGCGTCGTCCCGAGAACGTAAATTTCCCCCGCGTCCGCTGGCGACTCGGTTTGCGTTTACTGGCTGGAAAGCGCCTCTGCCCGCCGGGTTCAATCCTTCTCAATTTTCCCTCGATGATCCCGCAACTCCCTTGGAAAACCTCGCTCGTCGCGCTTTGCAGCGTGCTCGCATGGGCGTTCCCCGCTGAGGCCAAGGATACGCCTCTGCCCGCCTGGGTGGCAAAGGTGCATCCGCCGAAACCGGGCGCGTTTCCACTGCCGGTGGCCACCGAGTTGCATTACACTGGCGGCTGGTCGGGACTGGTCGCGGGGCACGTGACGATTCTTTTTTCCCACGATGACAAGCTGCAAACGCTCCACATGACCGGCGGCACAAGCGGCGTGGCGCGCAAGATGTATCCGCTCGACGCCGAGGCCACGGAACAGTGCGATGTGGAGACTTTGTTACCGGTGAAAAACCAGATTTCGGAAACGTATTCCGACGAAAAACGCCAGACGACGCTGCAATTTACCACGGATCGCGTCTCCCGGATTCGCACAACGAAGCCCGCGCGGAGCGACGACGGCAAGCCGAAAATCCTCCGGCTGCCGAACGTATTTGACCTGCAAAGTTCGCTCCTGCTCCTCCGCAGCCAGCCGCTTCAGACCGGCGATAAAATCATTTTCCTGAGCTACGCAACGGCCTCGCCTTACGTCGCGCAAGTCACAGTGCTGGAAAAGGAAAAAATCACCGTCCGCGCGGGCACTTTTCCGGCAATCAAGCTTCATCTCGACCTCGCCGGAATGGACAAGCACCTCGCCTTGAAGCCTTACTCCAAAGCCCGGAACGTCACCGCGTGGATTAGCGACGACGCCGACCGCAATTTCCTGAAATTCAGCGCCGACCTGCTCATCGGCTCGGTCTTTGTGGAGCTGGACAAGTGAGGCCAGCGGTGAGGTTTCGTTTCCTTGTTTACTGCGAGATAGGGCTCGGCAGGTAATTCGGAAACGGCTGACGGCGGGTAGATTTTGTCCTACGGGATTGACGGTTGGCTGAATGGTTCGCCGACAAGTTCCGACGGTAACGACGCGTGGAGCGACGGATAACCGATATATTCCGCCGGTATTTGAAGTGGGGAGGTTCGGTCCCGGAGGAATTCCGACGGTATTGAGACTGTGACCAGCAGTTCGCCGACAAGTTCCGCCGGTATCACGAGTTGGGTCGTTAGGTAACGGACAAATCCCGACGGGATCGGCCTTGTTCCTCACGGGAAGAGTGGTTATTCCATTCGTATGGAACTCGAATCTACCGCAGCCGCCGCCCAACCCGCCTCAGTGGCCTTAAATGAATTGAAGACGATGGCTGCGCTCGCCAATGACATTCGCTGGCAAGCGATGAAGATGATGTCCGACGGTTCCACCCTCACAATCACCGATCTGGCACAGGTGATGAACATGGGGACCGACGGCGTGGGCAAACACCTGATCGTCCTGCGCAATGCCGGCGTGGCCGAGTTTGCCTACGGAGAAGACGCCCGGTTTAATGTCTATTCGATTCCCAAACGGTTTCTGCGCGAACCGGGTGTCGTCGATTTCGGATTTTGCACTTTGCGGTTTCCTACTCCCAAAAAGCCTGAATGAAGCTCCACGAAATTTCGAGTTTGGGATAATGGATTTCATCGCCTGAGAGTGGGATTGCACCGCGTGATCTTCGAATATGAAATGATCGAGGATGCGCGAACCATCACCTGCGTCTTCGCCGGACCTCGCAAATGGATCTACGAAGTTTTCCAAAGCAGGCTGCTGGAATAAATAAGCATATCTCCGGTCACAGAGCGTGAATTGTTGTTACGCCTTGCCCGCAAATTGCGGGACGAAGACTTGCCACTAAGCCTATTTCGAATAGACTTTCAGTGATGATAAAGCTCAACGCGGCAATCAAATTCGACGGCACATGGTTTGTGTCGCGTTGTCTCGATTTGCCGGTGACCTCACAAGGAACAACAGCGGAGGAAGCCAGGATGAACCTCGCTGAAGCCATCGAGCTCTACATCGAGACTTGGGGTTCGGATGAATTGGAAACCTCGGTCGGCGAGCCTCAGCTAGCCACGGTGGAAGTCACTGTATGAGCCGTTTGCCAGATGTTTCTGGCGCGGAACTCGTTAAAGCTCTCGGAAGGCAGGTTTCATCATCCTTCGGCAAACGTGAAGTCACCTATCTCTGGAATAAACGGATTCCACTGGCCACGGGCGAACGGTCATTCCCATGCATCGCGAAATCGCGCGCGAACTTTGCACGACATCCTCGAACAAACGGGATTAACACCTAAAGATTTGCGCACTCTCCTCTGAGTGGCAATTACTGCCAAATGGATAGGAAAACACAAATCATCCACTCTTTACTAGGGACAGCTCTCGGCGACTCATTAGGGCTACCTTCGGAGGGAATGAGCCCTGCGCGCATCAGCAAGAGATGGAAATCTCCATTGGAGCAGAGATTTCTCTTCGGACATGGGATGCTAAGTGATGATACAGAGCATACAATTTTTTCCTCGCAGGCATTGCTATCATGCGGAGGTGATCCGAAGGCTTTTCAAAAGAGGCTGGCAGGGAAATTGAGATGGTGGTTCGCGGGTCTTCCCGCAGGAATTGGCCTAGCTACAGCAAAAGCTATTATTAAGCTGTGGATTGGGTTTCCTCCCGGTCGCAACGGTGTCTATTCCGCAGGCAACGGACCAATGATGAGAGCGCCGATCCTTGGGGTGTATTTCGCCTATGACAGCCAGTTGCGTATGGCATTTGTAGAGGCTTCCACGCTTTTAACGCATACCGATTGCAAAGCGGTGGAAGCGGCGATGATGGCTGCGGATTGTGCCGCGTTCGCCGCCGGTGGAGAGTTGCGGGCGGATGTAATTCTAGCACGCATGAAAGAGATAGGGGTGTCACAGGAATGGGATCATCCAATGAAACAAATCCGAAAGGCTCTCGCAGAAGGATCGGAAGCGCGGCCGTTTGCAAATGGCATGGGATTTTCCAAAGGAGTCTCCGGTTATGCGGTTCATACGATGACGATGGTCCTGTTTATCTGGCTGCGGCATCGCGGAGATTTTAGTATAATTATCAGCGAGGCTATTGCATGCGGCGGAGATACCGACAGCGTGGCCGCGATCGCAGGAGGAATTGCGGGAGCAGAAGCGGCGGCCTTCAATCCGAACTGGCTGAACAAGCTTTCTGACAGACCTTACACTGTGGACTACATCACTCGCCTCGGTGCTGCCTTGGAAGGGTCTGAAGGTGGCAATGCACCTGCCGTTGCCAACTACCTCATCCTTCCCCGTAACCTCCTCTTTTTCGTCGTTGTGTTGTTTCACGGTTTTCGCAGAATTTTTCCACCTTACTAACCATGCATCCGAAGCCCAAGCGGTTTGACATAGCTCTGCTTATCCTGTCTTCATTAGCACTGTTGTTAGTATCGTGGTTCCGGTGGGTTCCCATCGACTTCACAGAAACGTGCGGTTTTGTGACGGGTGCAGTTTGCGTCTGGCTGGTCACGCGTCAAAACATCTGGAACTGGCCGATCGGTCTCGCGAATAATCTCTTTTTCGGGTTTGTCTTCTGGCGGACGAGGCTGTTCGCGGACATGGGATTGCAGGGCGTCTACCTATTCCTCGGGATTTGGGGCTGGTGGCAGTGGTTGCACGGCGGGAGGAATCATTCGCGTCTCAAAGTTACCCGCGCGACCCGGAATGAATGGATCGGTATCGCGGTGTTCTTGATATTCGGAACGTGGGGATTGCGGGAATTATTGACAGCTATCAATGGAGCCGCGCCGTTTTTGGACTCTCTAACCACCACGCTCTGCCTGGCCGCGCAATATTTGCTTTGCTTGAAACGAATCGAAAACTGGTGGCTTTGGATCGCGGCGGATCTCATCTATGTGCCATTGTATTTCCAAAAACACCTACCCCTCACGGCGGTGCTTTACGCAGGCTTCATCGTGCTGTGCGTGATCGGGCTTTACCGTTGGAAAAAGGAACTACACATTTCTCCGCCATGAATCCGCAAAAGGAATTCGGCCTCGGCGTGGTGATCGGAAAATTCCTGCCGCCTCATCTTGGGCACCATTTTCTCATAGATACCGCACTTTTGCGATGTGCGGTGGTGGTCGTCATTGTATGTGAAAAACCTAGCGATCCGGTTCCTGGAAATCTCCGGCAGGAATGGCTTCAGGAAATGCATCCCGCTGCCGATATCCGTCTGATCGATGACCGCTACGACGAAAACGACTCGCGTGTCTGGGCTGCAAATACAATCCGCTGGCTGGGCCGTGCGCCGGATGTGGTTTTCACTTCCGAGCAATACGGTGATGCCTACGCCGCGCACATGAACTGCCGCCATGTCATGGTCGATCACGCGCGCCAGACAGTGCCGTGCAGTGGAACGATGGTTAGGAATAATCCGTTAGATCAGTGGGAGCATCTGTCATCGCCGGTCCGTGGCTGGTATGCGAAACGGATCGTGGTGCTCGGCGCGGAATCCACTGGCACGACAACTCTCGCTCAAGCATTGGCGGAACATTTCAAAACAACTTGGGTCGCCGAATACGGACGCGAATACAGTTTTGAAAAACAAGTGCGGGGCGAGACGGAATGGAAGACGGATGAATTTCATGAAATCGCACAAGAGCAAACATGCAGGGAAAATCTAGCGGCCCGGGAAGCAAACCGCTTCCTTTTCTGCGACACGAACGCCTTTGCCACAACTTTATGGCACCGTCGCTACATGGGCTTCCATTCGCCTTTACTGGAAGAGTTTGCACGACATGGACGGGTCGATTTGTATATTCTCACTGGCGATGAAATCCCTTTCGTCCAAGACGGTCTGCGTGATGGAGAATTCATTCGACATGAAATGCATTGTTGGTTCGAGGATGCCCTTTCCCGGCAGTGCGCACCATTTGAAATAGTGAGAGGATCAGTGGAAGAGCGGCTCCGTCAAACAATCGAAACCTGCCGCCGTTTATTCCAAGGTGAGGGAATAGTGACAGGTGTTTCCAATGCATTTTGGGGCGGGAAAGGTTAGTGCGAAGTCGGGTGTCGGAGTAGATGCTGGTGTGGGATTGTGCAGTGGGTAAGAATGTTTCCCAGTGTTTGACGGGGAGGTTGGCCGAACCAACAGCGCGGAATATGAGTTGCACACGCTGGTGGCCGAGAAGGCGGAATTGCTGGAGACGGTGATTGGCAAGCAGGTCACGTAAATCGAAGCCGAGATTGCTCGGATGAAAGACGAGGAGGCGAAGCTGGAGCGGGAGATTGGGGAGTTGAGCGGGTAGGGACACTGATACCGATTGCCGGGGAAGGGAAATTTTATATCGTGCAGGTATGTTGCGCGTTGAAGCCTCCATCAATGAAACGGGTGAGGCTTCAATAGGGGAATGGGCGCATCTTGCGCATTCGCTGGCTGGATTACATCGGGAACTGGCGGACTTCCATGCCTTTGGGGCGAAGACGGCGGTGACGGAAACGAGTGGCGGTGTGCCGGTTTATACGAATGAGTTTTGGACGTCGAAGCAGCGGGCGGCCCATGCGCTGCACGAGATTTCGTATCGGGCGTGTTTTAAGCCGCAGTTGCCGCGTTTTTTTATCGAGCGGCTGACGCAGCCGGGTGAGTTGGTCTATGATCCGTTTTTGGGGCGGGGGACAACGGTGCTGGAGGCTGCTTTGCTGGGCAGAAGGGCTGCGGGGAATGATGTGAATCCGCTCAGTCGCATTTTGGCGGAGCCACGGCTGCGTCCTCCGTCATTGGAGGCGATCCGCGAGCGGCTGGCGGCGGTGGATTGGTCGGCCCAGTCGGAGGAGGAGCCGGGGACGGAGGACTTGCTGGTTTTCTATCATCCGGGGACGTTGCAAGAGCTGATGGCGCTGCGGATTCACCTGCAAAAGCGAGTCGAGTTGCAGTCGAATGACGCGGTGGACGACTGGATTCGCATGGTGGCGACGAATCGGCTGACGGGACATTCAGCGGGATTTTTTTCGATCTATACGCTGCCGCCGAATCAGGCGGTGAGCGCGGCACGCCAGCGGAAAATCAATGCGAATCGCAGTCAAACGCCGCCGCGTCGGGATGTGGCCGCGATCATTTTGAAGAAATCCGCGTCGCTGCTGCGCAATGGAGGCGTGCCCGAAAGAACGTCGGGACGTTTTTTCACCGGATCGGCGATGGCGCAGAGTCCACTGGAAGTCGGCTCGGTGTCGTTGGTCGTCACGTCGCCGCCATTTCTCAATATGGTGGATTACGCCGGGGATAACTGGCTGCGCTGCTGGTTTAATGGGATCGATCCGGGGCAACTGGCGCTGACGCAGAGTCGATTGAAAGTCGATTGGAGCGCTGAGATGACGCTCTGTTTCCGGGAACTCGCCCGTGTGGTCCGTCCGGGCGGGGCCATCGCCTTCGAGGTTGGGGAAATTGATCGGAGTCGCATTCAAATGGAGGATTTGGTCATCCCCGCCGCCGCTGCAGCCGGGCTCCACCCGCATCTGGTGCTGGTGAATGCCCAGGAGTTTACCAAGACGGCGAATTGCTGGGGCGTGAGCAATCAGACGAAAGGGACCAATACCAATCGCGTCGTGCTTCTCGGGAAGACCTAATCGCAATGGAGTACTAGCACTTTTGCGGGGATTTCCCTGGGAAAACCCACGCGAAAAAATATTTCAGAAATGCACTTGCGAGGCCTTTTAGGTGTGGCATTATCTGGGCCTCACAAATCGCTGGTTGACCCGGCGAGGAGCGGTGAAAAAGATTTTCAAAAGAAGTTTTTGACACCGTGTGAGAGACGATTAAAGTCGTCATCCCGCAGCGAGCCGGGAGTCACGAAAGTGGCGCTGCTAGCTAATCGCTGGTTAATCCCGGCGAGGAGCGGTGAAAAAGATTTTCAAAAGAAGTTTTTGACACCTTCCAAACAACGATTAAGGTAACTGCCCGACAAGCTCGGGACGCTGCAAAAAGCAGCGACGTTCTTTAACTTTGGGACTTCAAATTGCACTCAATTTTGTCCCGGCCTAAAATGGCAAGCGTGGGTGGAATTGCTGCAAAGCAACTCTTCCAAACAATTGAAATTTAGTCCGGTGCTAAGGTTGAGTTTTTTTGTCGCCTGATGTCTCGTGAAAGCGAGAGCTAAAGAACTTGGATATTTGATAATTTGATTCTGAAATTTTCCTGATGCGGAAATTCAGAACGGTCAATAAACAGCAAAAATTGAATTGTGCGTTATACGTCACATTCTTTGATAATAAATATTTAGAGTCTGTCTGAAGAGGCAGGCTCGACCGAACAAACCCAAGTTATTCGTCAGCGGGTAACTTGGTTATTAATCAGGTCAGAAAATTTGTTGAGATTAGCGTCTCAACGCAAACTTTTTTCGGAGAGTTTGATTCTGGCTCAGAACGAACGCTGGCGGCGTGGATAAGACATGCAAGTCGAACGGGTTTAGTTTTGTAGTAATACAAAATTAGGCTAGTGGCGCACGGGTGAGTAACACGTGAGTAATCTGCCGAGAAGTGGGGGATAGCTTGCCGAAAGGCAAATTAATACCGCATGTGATAGCAATATTAAAGTCGGGGTAACCTGACGCTTCTTGATGAGCTCGCGGCCTATCAGCTTGTTGGCGGGGTAACGGCCCACCAAGGCTATGACGGGTAGCTGGTCTGAGAGGACGACCAGTCACACTGGAACTGAGACACGGTCCAGACACCTACGGGTGGCAGCAGTCGAGAATTTTTCTCAATAGGGGAAACCCTGAAGGAGCGACGCCGCGTGGAGGATGAAGGCTTTCGGGTCGTAAACTCCTGTCATTAGGGAACAATTGTCAGCGATTAACTGTCGCGGACTTGATAGTACCTGAAGAGGAAGGGACGGCTAACTCTGTGCCAGCAGCCGCGGTAATACAGAGGTCCCAAGCGTTGTTCGGATTCATTGGGCGTAAAGGGTGCGTAGGTGGTAGACTAAGTCGGATGTGAAATCCCAGGGCTCAACCCTGGAACTGCATTCGATACTGGCCTGCTCGAGGACTGGAGAGGAGATTGGAATTCATGGTGTAGCAGTGAAATGCGTAGATATCATGAGGAAGACCAGTGGCGAAGGCGGATCTCTGGACAGTTCCTGACACTGAGGCACGAAGGCTAGGGGAGCAAACGGGATTAGATACCCCGGTAGTCCTAGCAGTAAACGGTGCACGCTTGGTATGGGAGGATTCGACCCCTTCCGTGCCGGAGCTAACGCGTTAAGCGTGCCGCCTGGGGAGTACGGTCGCAAGATTAAAACTCAAAGAAATTGACGGGGGCCCGCACAAGCGGTGGAGTATGTGGCTTAATTCGATGCAACGCGAAGAACCTTACCTGGCCTTGACATGTATCTCTAAG
>JBDSQB010000020.1 GCA_039930045.1 Chthoniobacterales bacterium
ACGTGGAAGGTTCGGGTCTTCAACATGCCGGGGAATTCGCCTTGGCGCGCGCCGATGACGAGGGTGCGCGTGCTATCATTCCAAGTGAACGGGATGGTGGCGTGCCTGCCCTTTTCGTAACCATAGCCGTCGCCTTCGTCTTCGTAGAGGGTGAAGGTACCGTCAGCGCCGGGATAGACGCGCAGCTCGATGGGGGCGTCCGGCTTTTCGTTGGTGTATTGCACGCGCGGTCCCATTGGCACGATGCTGCCGGCCCTCACGAAGAGCGGAATCTGCGCAAGCGGCGTTTCAGCCTGGATTGTCTGACCGCCGTCGGATCGTTTGCCGGTCCAGAAATCGAACCATGTCGCGCCTTTGGGCAGATAAACCTCGCGGGTTTTCGCGGCATTGGCGATGGGCGTCGAATTGGGGCCGAATTGCTGTGGCGTCAGCACCGGCGCGACCATGAAGGCATCGCCGACGAGGAACTGCGTCTTCAGGTCGTGCGTCTTTTCATCCTGCGGAAAGGCGAACGCCAGCGGACGCAGGAAGGACGCGCCATGCAGCGAAACTTCACCGGCGAGCGAGTAAAAGTAAGGGAGCAACTGGTAGCGCAGGTTGATCGAATCGATGATCGCATCGTAAAACTGCGTGCCTGGTTTGCCGAAGCGCCACGGCTCGCGCGGCGTGTCGGTGCCGTGACTGCGGAACATCGGCAGGAACGCCCCGACCTGGAGCCAGCGCGTGTAAAGCTCGCGATAGCCGGAGTCCTCGACGCCTTTGTCAAAATCGCCGTTCCAAAACCACTGCTTCCCGCGCTTCACAAGAAACGCGCCGATATCGAAGTTGACGTAGGGAGTGCCCGACGCGCTGAAGCTCTGCATCGCGACCACCTGCTGAGTCAGCTTGCTCCATTTCGCCGGGATGTCGCCCGTCCAGAGCACCGAGCCGGTGCGCTGGCTGCCGGCGTAGCCGGAGCGGGTGAGGTTCAGCACGCGCCGATCTGGCGACGACTTGCGCGAGTTTTCGTAGATGCCGGTTGAATCTTCGAGCGCGTAGGCGTTGAGGAATTGGGGATCGATGATCTTGGCGAGGCCGGCGATATTTTTGCTATCCGCATCCGCCGGGCGCACCCCGCCCGTCCAGTCAGCCATATCCGGCTCGGTCGAGTCGCACCACCACGCGTCGATGCCGTGCCGGCCTAGAATCTGCCAGATGGAGTTCCAATAAACCTCGCGGGCCTTGGGATTGAACGCGTCGAAAAAGGTCGTTCCGGCCAGCGTGTAGCCGCCCGCGGCCAGTGCCTTGCCCGCCGTGGATTTCGGGCTGGGATTCGGCCAGATCGAAATCATCACGTGGGCGTTCTGGGCGTGAATCGCTTTCGTCATCGCGGCGATGTCGGGATAGAATTTCGGATCAGGGTCGCCGCCCCACTGGCCGCCGATCCAGTAGTTCCAGTCCTGCACGATGCCATCGATCGGTATCTGTCGTTGGCGAAACTCCTTCACCGTGTTGATCAGCTCGTTCTGCGATTTGTAGCGCTCCTTGGACTGCACATAGCCGAAGGACCAACGGGGCAGCATCGTCGCGGCGCCGGTCAGCTGGCGGTAACCCACGACCGCGCCGTCCATGTCGGGGCCGGCGATGAAGTAGTAGTCGAGGTCGTCAATCACGTCGAAGGTCATCGAACCGCCGTTGGCCCCATCGGCGAAAGTCATCGCCGAGTAGGCGTCGAAGAGCAGCCCGTAGCCGCGAGTGGAAACCAGCGAAGGGACCAGGATGCGCAGATTATGTTGGTAGAGGCGCTTCGTGGTGCCGCGCAGGTTGAGGTCCGAGGTTTCGTCAAAGCCGAGGCCGTAGAGCGCTTCGTCGTCGGCGAAGCGGAAGGAGACCTTGCCCCGCCACGCGTCGCGATCTTTGCGCTGGATGTAGTTGCCCACCCGTTCGCGCTCGCCGTCCACGGTTGTCACCTTCGTGATGGAAGCGGGATCGGCGAGCGACTTGATCACCTCCACGCGTTCTAACGTGCGGGGTTGCGAGGGGTGCTCGGTGAGGAGCGGCTTGCCGTCGGCGTCGAAATACGAAACCGCCTCCGAGGCTCGGTCGATGCGAACGACGAGCTTGTCGGAGCGCAGTTCGACGGCGTCGGACGATTCTTTGACCCGGATCCTACCGGGGACTTCGGCGACCTCGACGCGCATCAGGCTGGGCGCCTTGGACCAGTCGGCGTTCTTGGTGGCGCGCACGCGGGCGATGCGGTCCGTGACAAAATCAACCTGAAGGCGGCCCTCGGTGAGCTGGAGCGAGGCGCCGCGGGAATGAGGCTGCACCCGCTCGACGGCGGCCGGCAAAGTGATCGGTGCGGTGCTCATGAGGCAACCGAGCAAGATCGGGAGGGTGGGATGATTCAGTTTTATCATGGTGAAACTCAAGGAGCGAGGTTATCGGATGAGGCCGCTTTCAGTGAGCGCGCGCCCCCAGATGGCGTAGCCGGCCTCGGAGGGATGAATGCCGTCGGGCATCATGTCGCGAGGAAGCGAGCCGTCCGGAGCGAGAAAACGTGAGCCGATATCGAGAAACGTGGTGTCGGGGAGGCCGGCAAGGCACTTGCCAAGGAGGGCGTCTATTGCCGCGATGGGAGCGCGGAAGGGGTGATTGGGTTGCGGACCGCGAGGGAAGACTCCCATGACGATCAAGTGCGCACCCGGGCACTTTTGGCGAACGCGCTCACGGATGACAGCGATGGCTTCGACGATTTCCTGCGGCGTGTTGGCGCGGGCATTGTTCGTGGCGCTGAGGTTGTTGGTGCCGATGTTGAGGATAACGAGCTTCGGACGGAGGCCATCGAGCTCTCCGTGGTCGATGCGCCAGAGCAGATTCTGCGTGCGGTCCCAGCCGAATCCGAGATTGAGAACGGGAAGCGTCTCGAAGGTGCTTTTCCACGCAAGTGGCCCATTGGCGGATCTGGCACGGGGCTCTCCGCCCCAGAAGTGGGTGATCGAGTCGCCGAGGAGAACGATGTCGGGGCGGATGCGAGGGCCGGCGGCCAGGGCATCGGCGTGGCGAGTCCACCAGTTGTAAGAATCGCGCTCGAGGGAAGGAACGGGAAGGAGGGCTGTGTTGACGGCCGGGTCGAGGGACTTCGCTCCGGGTTGGGTGGCGCTCATGACTTCGCCGTAAACGCTCCGGGCGATTTTCGCGGCCCCCTCAGGGTCGGGATGAATTTTGTCGGGAAAATGAGCAACCTCGGAACGCAGCGGCTGCTCGAGATCGATGATCGGGATCTTTTCCTCCGAAGCGACCTTCCGGATGCGGCGGACAATGTCATTGCGAAGGGTATCCGCACGGATGTTCATGACGTCGGCAAAAGCCGGCGGCGGCAGGCAAACGAAAATCTTGGCTTGGGGATTCGCCTGGCGAAATTTCGCGATGAGGGCGTGGTAGCCCGGGTCGAAATCACCCGGGTGGCGGCCGATGTTGAATTCCTTGCTGTCGTTTGTGCCCAGGGCGATGACGACGACTTCGGGCTTCCACGCAAGCGCGGCGGCAAGCGCCGGCTGGCGGTCGTAGGGGAGATCGCCGGCAGGCATGAGCGTGGCGCCACTTACGCCGAAGTTACGGACCGTCCAATCTGGACCGAGGAGACGGCCAAGCTGCGAGGGATAAGCATCACGGGCTTTGTCGCGGAGGGTGTAGCCCTCGGTGATGCTGTCGCCGACGCAGGCGAGACGGATGTTTTCGGCGGCGCGAGCGGAGCCCGTGACCATGATTGCGGTCAGCAACAGCGCACTGACGAACGAATGAAGAGGAAGACGGATCATGTGCGTTTTCTGGAAATTTTCGCGGGTGGCCATTGGCTTACTTCAGCAAGGAAACCGCTTTTACCCATTCACGGGCCATGAGGGCGTGGCCGGCATAGTGCGGATGCACGCCGTCCCAGCACCAGTGATCGGCGGGGGCGCGTCGGCAGGCGGCATCGAACGCCTCTTGGTAACGGATCACGGGCAGATGGTATTTCGCGGCGAGGCGATCAACGGCCGCCTGGCGCTCCTTCAACTTGGCAAACGAGGTGGCGTAGTTGTCCTTGAATTTCCCAACCGGCAGCAGAAACGGCTGGCCAAGCACGATCTTCACACCCGGCAGCGCGGCGAGCGTCCCGCCGAGCAGCTTGTCGTAGCCCTGCTCGTATTGCTCAACCGTTTCCCCTGTTCCTTTCGGGGTAAACGTGTCGTTCACTCCGATGAGGATGCTCAGGAAGTCCGGCTTCAGGTCGAGCACGTCCGCTTTCCATCGTGCCTGGAGGTCGGGCACGGTATCGCCGCTGATGCCGCGGTTGATGAACGTGAGGTCGCGCTCGGCGAGCTGATCCCCCAGCAGCCCCGCGATCAGGAACGCGTAGCCCTGCCCCATTGTGTGGTTGTAGTCCTGTCCCTTGCGGGCGCGGCCTCCGTCGGTGATCGAGTCGCCAATAAGAACGACGGTGCTCTTCGGGCGCAGGACCGGGAACGCGGAGTCCATCGAAGATGGAGCCGCCCCCAGGGTCGAAGCAATCGCGACCGCGAAAAGGAAGACGGAACGAAACATCATGGGAATTGTGAGGTGTGGAGTGTGGAGATTTAGGCGAGAAGCGCGGACGGAAGCGGAGTTCGAGGCCCTATCGTTTTTGGGTGATCAAAACACAGGCCCCGCCGCCGGGGGCCAATTTGACGCGCAGCGTGTCGGCGGAGGAGACCACGCGCGTCTCGGCCTGATAATCTTCGGCCTGGGTGCGGTAGTCGGAGTTCGGGCCGTCTTGAATGATGAGCGCCTCGTATTTGCCGGAAGGCAGGAAGGACAAGGGCACTTCCAGCTCGCGCGGTGATTCGTTGGTGGCCGCGCCGATCAGCCAGGCGCCGTCCGCCGACTGGCGGGCCATGACGATGTAGTCGCCGATCTCGCCGGCGAGCGTCTTGCTCTCGCGCCACGGCATGCGCTCGGCGGCGATGAAGCGCAGTAGTTCGGGGTGCTTGCGGTAGTATTCGGGAATGTCCGGAATGATGGTGGCGCCGGAAAACACGATCAGCGTGCGCGCAATCTCGGCTGTGAGCGTGGAAGGCACGGGCTTTCCGTGATCCACGCGGCCGGCTTGGGTGAGATCGGCCAAGCCGTTGTTCATGTCGAGCGGACCGGCCAGCATGTTCACGAAGACGCTCGTGACAAAGGTTGAGGGGCTGAAGACCTTATGGCCGTCGAGTTGGGAATGGCAGAACTCGCGCGTCACCGCGTTCGGCCACGTGCGCATCTGGCCATAGGGGTGAACCGGACCGTCGTGGTAATCGCAGAGTAATTTGTTCTTCGCGCACAGCTCGGTGACTAGGCGCGTGCGGTGGTTTTTCTCTTCGGGAGAACCGGTCATGAAACCGTATTTGACGCCCGCCGCACCCCATTCGCCATACTGCTTCAGCGTGTCGTCGAGGGGGAACTTACGGCCGCCAATGTCGTTCAGGTAAAGCCAGACGCCCACCTTCTTCGCTTTGCCGTAAGCGATGATCTCCTTCACTTGATTCACTTTGCCGCCCTTCACCGGGTCGGAATTGTGGCCGAATTCCGCGCCATACCAATTCGCGTCCAGGACGAGGTGAGCGATTCCGTTTTCCGCTGCGAAATCGATCATGCGTTTCCAGGACGGCAGCGACATCTCGTATTTGAAGCCGTCCACTTTCGCGCCGTTGATACGCCAGTCCCAGACGGCCACGCCCGGCTTAACCCAGGAGAAATCCATGCCCGCGGGCGGCGGCGGGTTGAGCAGCTCGATGAGGTGGGAATCCACCAGCGCGCCTGGTGTGCGGCCGAACATGACCACGTGCCACGAGGTGGTGGGCTTGGAGGCAATGCGGAGCGTGGTGTCGCCGCCTTTGGCGTCAAAGAGGAGGGGTTCGCCCTCGGGGAGATCGGCCTCATGCAGGGCCAGATAATCGCCGCCGTCGGTTTTGAGCGTCACCACGGGCCGGCGTTGGCCTTTGGCGGCGCTGAGTTTTTCCGGGCCGATGTTGGGATTCTCGCCGTTGTAATACCAGGCGGTGTAGTCGCCCGCGAAGTGGAAGGCGGTGGCTTCGGCCCCGGTCGGTTTTTGGCCGGGAAACACGTAGCGGAAAGCGACGCCTTCGTCGTAAGCGCGGGCTTTGAGCTGATAGGCTCCGAGATCAATCGTGGCCTCGCGGTAGCGGTCGGTCACGACGGTGCGCTTACCCCAGACCGGTTTCCACACGGAGTTTTCCGCGCGCCGCGTCACGCCGACAAAACGTCCGCCGGAGAAGCCCGCCGGCGAGGGCGAGATCAGCGGCTTGCCGTCAAGGGCCAGCGCGTGCGTCACGGCGCCGTCGGCGGCGACTTCGATGGTCAGCTTGAGGTGACCATCCGGTGACTCGACCGCGACGGTTTCGGCAAAAACGGACGAACCGAAAAACAAGGCGGTGATGACGAGCGAGAGGTGGCTTATTTTCATATGTTAGAGACGCCCCGGATTAAAGAGGGGCGATGTCGGAAAGGATCAGCGTCTGCACGGAGTTGGCGGGGAAGGAGACCGTGAGGCGTCCGTCGGAAACCTGCGCCTCGGGGAGTTCGGCGTAGCGGGCGGCGCCGTCCATCTCGGTGACGAAGCGTTGCACGCGGGCGGCGGAGCTGCGAAAGCGCGAGAGATCGTAAGAAACGGTGCGGGCGGGTCCGTCGTTGAGCGTGGCGAGGACGAGGCGGCGGGCGCGAGCGTCGTAGGCGACGATGGTATTGGACTCGTTGGAGCCGAGAATCGTCATGTCGGGACGGATGTGGCGGCTGTATTGGGCGAAGACAAAGTGCTTCGGGTTGGCGCGCAGGATCCGGCCTTTTTCCATGTCGGCGGCGATGAAGCCCCAGCCACCGTTGTTGCCGCCATCGAGCGGCTGCCAGTAGCACCAGGCGAGCGGCCGGAGCACGGCCATGTCGCGGTGAAGATTGCGCGCCATTTCCAGGCCGCTGGCTTGCTTGTCGCCGTGCTCGGAGTTCCAGACCGGCTTGCCGGCTTCAATCGCGACTTCGCGGCGCAGGCCGGCGCGATCGCCGGCGGCACCTTGATAACCGTGGACGTTGAAGCGCGCGACCAAGGCCCGCGCCTCGGGTGGATAACCGCGCCAGGCCTTGAGCGCCTGGTCGTAGCTGGTCTCGTCGGATGCGACGATGGGCAGGTCTTTCAGGCCCTGGCGGTCGAGCTCTGCGCGCAGGACGGGGAGAAAAGCGATCTGGCCGGGAACATTGAACTGCGCGCCCTCCTGTTTGCAGTCGGCGAACCAGTTGCCGGAGATCGGCTCGTTGAAGGGGTCCACGCTGGTGAAGGTGACGCCCCAATGGCTCCGCGCGTGGGCGGCGATGGTGGCGAGGTAGGTGGCGAACGCGCCGTAGTTTTCCGGCGGCAGGTTGTCGGTGCGCTTGTCCGCGTTGCCGGAAGGGTTGTCGTTCTTCGTCATCCACCACATGGGCGAGTTGGAGAAGAGCTCGAAGTGATCGGCGCCGCGTGCCTTGGCTTTCAGCAGCAGGGCGCGCTGGTTGGCGTCCACCGACCAGTTCCAGCTGTCGGAATCCGGATTCGGGTTTTTGCCGTCGAGCCAGAAGCCCTCGATCTGCCGGAACGGGAGAATGGTCTTTGAAACGACCATGCGGCGTCCGTCGATTTCGTTCCAACTGCAGGCGCCGGCGTTGTAGCGGACGATGTTCATGCCGAGGCCGGGGAGCGGTTCGCCCGCGAGTTCGACGCGCTTGGTCGTGAAGAGCACATCGGCAAGATCGTCGCGATCGCCAAAGACCTTGCCGAACCAGGCGAGCGAAGTTCCCCATCCTTCCCAGACGCCGCGCGTCTCGGCGGGATCGACGGTGATCGTGGCGGGAGCCTCGGCCCGGGCGGACGAGAATGACAGGACGGCCATGAAACCGGCGAGAAGCGTGGCGGAACGGCGGCGGATGGAACGGTGTTCGCTCATTTTGGAAGGACGGTCCACTCGATGAGCGAGATGTCGGAGCCTTTTACGTCATCGGGGAAAACGAGGCGCAGGTAGCGCGCGGTCACCGGTTTTTCACTCACGATGGGCGAGCCGCTCACGGGTTGTTTCGAAAAGTCATCGACGACTTGCCAATTCTGGCCGTCGGTCGAGGCCTCGATGGTGAACCGATAGGGCTTCCACGCATATTCCGGGCGGATGAGCTGGCGCTGGATCGATTGCGTCGCGCCGAGATCCAGTTGAATCCATGCGCCCTTCGCGTCGCTGGCGGCGGCCCAGCGGGTGCCGTAGTTGTCGTCGAGCACGCAGGCCGCCGCGGTGAAGGCGTCGGCCTGGCTGGAGGCGGTGATCTTCGCGGCGGAGGAAAGTTTCGCCAGGGATTCGGCCCGGCCTTGCGCGAGCAGCGGCCCTTGGTGGGTGGGGTTGATTTTCTCGATGCGGCCATCGGGCGTGAAGGTGATCGGATCGACGCAGACCTGGCGTCCGACGAACTTGCGGTTAAACGGGACGCTGTGCCGGTGGTAGAGGATGTAGTCGCGACCCTCGCGCTGGAAGATGGCGTGGTGGCCGGGGCTGAGGATGTTGTTCGCCGGGTCGCTGGTGAGGACCGGGGTGTTGGGACCATCAACGAAGGGGCCGAAGGGAGTGTCGCCGACGGCATACTCGACGGCGTAGGTGGTCTCGGTGGTCTTGCCGGTCGAGTTCATCAGGAAGTAGCGGCCGTGGCGCTTCACCATGAACGGTCCCTCGAAGTAACGGGCGGGGGTCACGTCGTGAACTTCGCCGTCGAAGGTGACCATGTCGGGCTTGAGTTTCACCGCCCAGCAACGGCCGTTAACCCAGTTCCAGCCGGAGCCCCAGTAGAGGTAGGCCTGGCCGTCGTCGTCGATGAAGGCCTCGGCATCGATCATGTGGTAGCCGGGCTTTGCGTCGGACGGAATCAGCGGACGATCTCCGAGGGCGTTGTGCCAAGGGCCGAGCGGGTGGTCGGCCACCCCGGCCCACACCTCGCTGCCCACCGAGACATACATGTAGAACTTGCCGTCACGACCGGCGACGACGGAGGGCGCCCAGACTTTGGCGCCTTTGGAGGTCGGGCTGGTGCAGGCTTTTTTCGTGGGCCAGTTCAGGACACGGTAAGTCCAGTTTTTGAAGTCGGCGGACTCCCAGCATCCGAGGGTGTCGCCGCCCCAGGGATCGAGGGTGGCGTAGAGGTAGGTCTTGCCGCCGTCCTGAACGATGGAAGGGTCGGCGTAGTAGCCCGGCAGGATGGGGTTGGCCGAATGCGGTGTCCGGCCGAGCATCGCGTCGGGCGCAGACGTGTCGGCAACAAGCGGGAGCGCCGTGATGGCCAGCAAGGAGAGGAACGGGTATTTGAATTTCATTGGAAGAAGGAGGCTGCGGCGCGCCCGAGGTGGATCGTGTGTAATGGTTTCATGGATATAGCTTGGTCGGTTGGAATACGCCGATCACTCGAATTTGCGGATGCCGGGCCACATGGAATCAGTTTTTCCAGACGTTGTTGACGGGTTGGTCGTAGACCACCGCGATGATCGTGTCGGCGGGCGAGGATTCGCGGTCGATGCCGGTCACCGTGATGCCGCCGTCGCGCGGCGTGTAAGGCAGAGGCTTTCCGGTGTAAACGTCGTGGACCTTCACGACCTTGAGCCGGCCCATGGGCGGAATCTGAAAGCTGTCACCGGCGTAGCCTTTGAGGAGGTGGGCGAAAACCGTAGAGTCCTTGTAGGTGTAGCCGTATTGGCTGTCAACAGGCTCCCACGGACCGCCACGTGTGCCGTAGATCGCATCGCCTGTTTTAGTTAGCCACGCGCCCATTTCGCGAAGCCGCTGCTGTTGGACCTCGGGAATCACACCATGACGGTCGGGTGAGACGTTGAGCAAGTAGCTCATGTTACGCACGACACTGTTGGCAAGGTAGTTGATGAGTTCGTTGACGCTAAAGATTTTGTCCGCAGTCAGGCATCTCTTGTCGTAACCCCACGCGCCGTGCTGTATGGTCATGCACTTGTCGCAATAGAACTCGTTGCGGATCGGGCCTTTTGTCTCACCCGGACCTTCTTCCTCCTTGAGGTCGCCGATCCAGCCGTAGCGGAGATTCGTGATGGTGTCAGGCTGGTATTTGCGCACCATGCCCATGATGCCGAGCGGCTTGTCGGTGCCCTCTTCACGGTCCTGGTATTTCGCCGGGATAGGCCACTCATTTTTCGGATCGAGGTATCTGCCGGGCTCATGGAAGAACGCAGCGTCGGCGTCTTTGCCTTTCTGCGCTAGCCAGCCTCCGTCCCAGTAGATGTGATCAATATGACCGTAGCCAGTGAGGAGCTTTTTCACGTTCACGTAGTTCTCCTCCTTCATCAGCCGGGCGTTCTCCTTGTCCGACGGATCTTGCTTGTAGCCGAATTTGTTTGGCTTCATGTCCTGGCCGGTGACGTCGTAATAGCCAGGGTAGCGCCAACTGAGCGGCGAGTAGTAGAGGCCAACCTTGAGCTCCGCATCGCGGCAGGCTTTCACGTATTCCCCAACGAGGTCGCGGCCCAGCGTCTGCTGGCTGGTGAAGGCGTTCGGGTGCGGGCTGTCGAAGAGGGAAAAACCGTCGTGATGACGCGTGGTGAGGCACATCCACTTCATGCCGGCTTCGCGGGCCAGCGCGGCCCATTGCTCGGGATGAAAGTCCTTCGCGTCGAAGTAGTCATTACCGCTCTCGGGCAACGCGTATTTGCGGTATTTCTCGGGGGAGATGCCTTGATTGTGCATCATCCACTCGCCTTTGCCCGGACCTGAATAGAGCCCCCAGTGAATGAACATGCCGAACTTCGCATCGAGGAGCCATTTCATCTGCTCGTCGGAAAGCTGGGTAACGCCCTGGTCCGTCTGCGGCACGCGCACGGGTGGTTGCGGCGGCTTGTCAGGCACGAGGGCGGCGGACGCGTTCAATGCGAGAAGCGCAGCGCCAACCGGGACTAGGCGGAGTAGTCGGGGAAGTGATTGTCGGATCATGTGTAGTGGTTTCACGAGTGGGAAAAATAGGCTTTGTTTCAGCAGGTGCGAAAATCGAAGGTCCCAAGCTGCTATCTTTTCGGCGACAGTTTCAGCAGAACGACGCCAGAGGCCGGAATGGTGAACGTGGATTTCATCGCGTTAAAATCAGGGATGTCCTGCTGGCGCCAGAGATCACGCGCTATCACCTTGTCTCCTATCCCCATCGCTTTCTTCAGCTTGTTCATGCCAACCTGGACCGCCTGCTCGCCTCGATTGAAGATTCCCAAGG
>JBDSQB010000021.1 GCA_039930045.1 Chthoniobacterales bacterium
TGTCGGTGTCGGTGTCGGTGTCGGTGTCGGTGTCGGTGTCGGTGTCGGTGTCGGTGTCGGTGTCGGTGTCGGTGTCGGTGTCGGTGTCGGTGTCGGTGTCGGTGTCGGTGTCCGGTCGACTAGGTAACGAGCGACTGCGAAATGACCAACCGTTCCATTCGAGGAACTGCCCGCTACGACGATCTTTCCGTCACTTGGTTGTATAACCATGCTATTGCCGTAGTCATCGCTACCGCTGAAATCCGTAATCACTTTTCCAGTGCTGCTAAAAGTGGTGTCCAGAGTGCCATCCGAGTTATAGCAGACAACTAGGAAGTTAGAGTTATAGGTGGAGGATCTGGAAATTCCTGCGACGTAAATCTTCCCGTCTACAGGCTGAATAGCAACGCTGGAACCAAAGTCGTTACTAATGTTTGTCGTTAATATACCCGTGCCATTGAAGGTAGTATCCAAGGTTCCATTCGGATTGTAGCGAGCCAAGACGACATCAAAATCGTTACCGTTATAAGCATACCCCGCAACGACGATTTTGCCGTCGGCAGGCTGAATGACCACGCTGGAACTACTGTCGTCGCTGCCAATGGAGGTGCTGACTTTACCTGTGTCATTAAAAGTGGTGTCGAGCGACCCGTCCGGATTGTAGCGCGCAAGGAAGATAACATGGCCCGAATAGCCGCCATTGGAGGAGTATCCTACGGCAACTATTTTGCCATCGGTAGGCTGGAGAGCCATGCCATAGATACTCCCATTGTTTACCGGAGTGGTTACTTTGCCAGTGCTATTAAAAGTGGGGTCGAGCGTGCCGTCAGGATTGTAGCGTATCAAGGCAAAATCATTAAAAGTGCCAGAGAACGAATGGCCACCAACTAAAATTTTGCCGTCCGCAGGCTGGATCACAACACTGTTGACTTGGTCGTTACCGCCGCCGATGTCAGTGATGACTTTGCCGACGACGTTAAAAGTAGTATCAAGTGTGCCGTTTGGGTTATAACGAACCACTACAAAATCGCCGGAAGTGGATGTGTAGGTAGTTCCTGCAACAACGATTTTAGCGTCCCCAGTTTGGAGGGCTATACCGCCAACAAAAGTATCGTTGCTCGTGGTAAAGATCGGAGTATTTACCCTGCCATTACCATTAAAAGTCGCGTCCAATGTTCCATCGGCATTGTAGCGCGTCACTGAGAAATCATTGCCATGTCCGTTATAGGCATCGCCAGCTGCGACAATCTTGCTATCAACGGATTGAATCGCTACTCCTTTGTAGCTGCCACTACCAATACTCATGCCAGAATCGGTAACTACCTTGCCTGTGCCGCCAAAGGCAGTGTCGAGGTCGCCCGATGCGGCGTGTAGAACGCGGCAGACAGTGAAAAGTAGTGCGGCACCTAACCTCGCGCTGTTAGTATGCAAGGTTAATTTCCGCAGACGACTCCTCACAAGACTATGTATGTCTGAAACGTGAAACGAGGCTTGGCGGTAGCTTTTAGCGATGCTCACAGTCTGCATGGCGAGAATCTCGTGTGGATCGCGGAGAAAGCAAAGTGGAGCAAACAAAAATTGGTCTACCACTTCTTGGCCGTCTGACCTCGGCGGCTGCGGGCGTTGCAAAACATGGTAGCGCTTTGAAATTGTTGCGTTTGGAAAAGTAGTAGCTGGGAATCATCGTTGCGATGAAGAGCCGATGCGCAACCGATCTACCCGATGAAGGGGCGGTTGGCGGGGAGTTGGAATTCCATGCGGATGCCGTGGTTGGCGGGGTCTGTGTGGGGCCATTCGGCGTCGGCGCTGAATTGGATTTTCATGCGTCCGGCGACGGTCTGGTCGAGCAGGGTGTCGCGGCTGGTGCGGAGTTGGGTGGCGGTGCTTTGGCCGCCGGTTTGATTGGTTTGCGCGGCGCGATAGGCGGCGAGCGCGTCGAGGAGGGCCTGACGTTTGGCGGCGGTGACTTTGCTGAGGATGTCGGTGGCCGTCTTCAGGTGAATGGCGGTGGCGTATTGTTCGAGGATGGAGCGGCTGACGAGGAGGTCGATGCCGATGCCGTAATCGAGGAGGACGGTGGGGCGCTGGGCGTGGTGTTTGACGCGGGCGCGGGCCTGGATGAAGCGGATGATCTCCATGAGGGCGGCGCGGGCGTCGATCTCTTCGTCGGTGTAGTCGGTCTTGGCGGTGGTGGCGGCGGCGGCGCGGCTGCTGAAGTCGCGCACGGTGGCGCAGTCGGTGAGGAGTGCCTGGATCTCGGCTTCGGTGAGGTCGTCCTCGGCGGGTGGCTCGGCGGCATCGGCGGTGAGCTGGGCGAGGTAGTCGGGCTTGAGGGCGATGCGGCAGATTTGCTCGGTCTTTGAGAGCGAGGCAAGTTGGGCGGCGTTGAGGGGCGCGGGGGTGGGACCGTCGGGTTGGGGTGCTGGTGGTGGTGTGGTGTCTTCGGGCATGATGTGTTGGAGTTTAAGGATGAATGGATGCGAGTTTGGTTGTTTTTGGTCAGATTTTTGAACCGACGCTCTTTTTGGGATGACTTTGTCTCTTTTTATCCAAGCCGGATGTCTGTTTGGAATGACTGGGTGGATTATGGAGGCGGCTGGGTGAAATTTTGAGGCGAGTTAAAGTGAAATCGGAGCGGCTGGGTGTCTTTTTGGAGGAGCCGGATGGGTTTTGGGAGGGGCCGAGAAGAGTTTTGCAGGAACCGGGTGAAGTTTTGGAGTGGCCGTCTTCGTTTTTCAGGTCACTGAGTGGCGCTTTGGGCGTTTCCTCAAAAGGAGAAAAGAGGAAAAAGGTCCATGCGACAATAATATAATGGCGATGGCGCATAATATTTCCAAATCTGGCTGCCGCTTTGTGGGCAACGGATTCTCCTCGTCAGGGGGCGAAGGGGGAGCTAGGAAACTGGGGCATGATCTCCCCAAAAATCGCGGGTCTTGTCGCGGGCGCTTTGATTGTGGGCGGGGTGCTCGGGCGGCTGACCGGGTCGGCGAAGTCTGATAACCATGGAACTCCCGTCGTGGAGAGGTCGGCGGGTGGGGCTTCGGCTCCCGGTCGTGCGCTGGAATTGAGCAATGATCCGGGGTCGTCTCGTGCCATCGCGGATGTGACGCCGGGCCAGGAAATCGCGAAGCAGGACCGGGTGATGTCGTTGCTGGAGATTCTCCGCCTCAATGGAAGTCGCAAGCTTTGGGAAAATGCCCGGCGTTTTGCCCAAAGTCTGGATCGCTCGGGAGTGATGACCGCCCTCCAGCAAGTCGAAGGGTTGCCGCAGACGAACGTCCGCCGCTCGCTGATGCACAGCTTGATCGGACGCCTGGCGGAGCTGTCGCCGAAGGAGGCGATCCGTTATGCGGACACGCAGAAGGACCGGGACTCGCGGGAAAATTTTTACGGCAACATCGCCAGTGTCTGGGCGGAGTCGGATCTGAATGCGGCGAAGGCGTGGGCGTTTTCTCTGCCCGAGGGCAGTGCGCGGCGCAATGCGATCAGCGGGGTGATCGGGGCGATTGCCGACAAGGACCCGGATGCCGCGTTGAAGATGGTGCTGGCGATGCCGAAGCTGGCGTCGGACGGTTACAATTGGGCCTGGTCGGTTTTTGGAACGCTTACCAGCCGGAATCCGGCGGATGCGGCCCGGCGCGCGGCGAGTTTGCCGGGAACCCAGTTTCGTCAGCAGGCCATCGGCGTGGTGGCGAGCAACTGGAGCAACACCGATCCGAAAGCCGCGGCTGCCTGGGCGGAGTCGCTCCCCGGCGGCAATCTTCAGCAGCAGGCGATGCGCAGTATTGTTTCCAATTGGGCCCGGACTGATCCGTTGGCGGCGGCGGAATATGTGGGGAAATTTCCTCCCGGTCAGGTGCAGCGCGAGATGGTGGGCAATCTCGCCTCGCAATGGGCGCAGCAGGATGCGACGGCCGCGCTGGCTTGGGTGGAGAAGTTGCCGCAGGGCGGGACGCGGGAAAATGCGATGACGAACGCACTCTCGCAGTGGGCGCAGAATGAGCCGCGTCTGGCAGCGGATTACGTGATGCGGCTGCAGGGCGACAACAAGTTTCAGAATTATCTGCAATCGCTCACCTACAGTTGGGGCCGCAACGATCCGGCGGCGGCGCTGGCGTGGGCCCGGGCGCAGAATAATCCCGAGGTGGAGAAAAATTTCACGGCCAATCTGCTCGGCCAGTGGGCGCAATATGAGCCGGAGAAAGCGGCGGCGCAGGTCAGCGCGATCAAGAGTCCGGAAGCGCAGAAGCAAGCCATCGAGCGGATTGCCAGCCAGTGGTCGGAGTCGGAGCCGGAGAAGGCGATTTCGTGGTTGAGCCAGATGCCAGAGGGCGATTCGCGGGAAAACGCGCTGCGGAATGCGGTGTCGAATTGGTCACGAGACAATCCGGAAAACACCTCGGCATGGTTGAACAAGTTGCCCGCCGGGAAAACGCGCGACACGATGATCTCGACGTTCACGGGCAACATCGCGGAGTTTGACCCGGCGACGGCAGCGACCTGGGCGACGTCCGTTTCCGATGACAATCAGCGCCGGAATGCGACGCAGAACGTTCTTTACACCTGGTCGCGCAACGACAAAGCGTCGGCCCAGCAATGGCTGGCTCGGCAGACGGGCTTGTCGAAAGAGGACTTCGATTCGTATCAGCAGCAGATCAACAACGCGAAGTAAGGCTGATTTTTGGGTCTGAAATCCTTGAGAGACGCGGCAAAAAGCTCGGAAATGGGCCGCTTTCCCGGTTTTCCATAAATTATCTTTGACACTCCAGCGCGACTCGTTACCTTTCCGACTCGCCTTTAGAAAGACGGGAGTGGACCGCCCTGATCGTTTGACGCTTGCAAAAGTGGATTCGGTTGGGGTTTTTTACCCCCTCGTTCCGAAAGCGGCGCCCACAAATATGGCTTCGGCCTTATCGGTTTCGCAAGAGATCGGGAAGCGACACGACCAGCGATGGTCGCGACATACGCCCTCATAGCTCAGTTGGTAGAGCACATCCTTGGTAAGGATGAGGTCACCGGTTCAAGCCCGGTTGAGGGCTCCATATTCGTTTTCGTTCGAGTTAAATCCGAATGAAGCGCGCCGGCAAATCGGGCGACCAAGCAATTTGCATAACAACCAACCCGTAAAACAAACAATAACTATTAACTGACTTTCCAAGTAACACTTGGGAGACAATTCCATGGCCAAGGACAAATTCGACAGAAGCAAACCCCACGTTAACATCGGCACCATCGGCCACGTTGACCACGGCAAGACCACCCTCACCGCAGCAATCACCACGATTCTTTCCAAAAAAGGGTTCGCGGAAGCTAAGAAATACGCGGAAATCGATGCAGCGCCCGAAGAAAAAGAGCGCGGCATCACCATCAATACCGCTCACGTGGAATACCAGACCGACAAGCGTCACTACGCTCACGTCGATTGTCCCGGACACGCCGATTATGTGAAGAACATGATCACCGGCGCCGCCCAAATGGACGGTGGCATTCTCGTTGTTTCCGCAGCCGACGGCCCGATGCCCCAGACTCGTGAGCACATTCTGCTCGCACGTCAGGTCGGCGTTCCAGCGCTCGTCGTTTTCTTGAACAAGTGCGACATGGTCGATGACCCAGAGCTCCTCGAACTCGTCGAAATGGAAGTGCGCGAACTCCTTTCCAGCTACGAATTCCCGGGCGACACCATTCCCGTCGTCAAAGGCAGCGCCACGAAAGCTCTCGCTTCCGGCGACCCCACTTCGCCAGAAGGCAAGTGCATCATGGATCTGATGGACGCCGTGGACGAATACATCCCGCTTCCAGAGCGTGCGATCGACATGCCGTTCCTGATGCCAATCGAAGACGTGTTCAACATTGAAGGTCGCGGCACTGTCGCCACTGGTCGTGTCGAGCGCGGTATCCTCAAGAAGATGGAAGAAGTCGAGATCGTGGGCATCAACCCTACGGCCAAGACGACCGTCACCGACATCGAAATGTTCCGCAAGCTCCTCGACGAGGCTCGTGCGGGCGACAACGTCGGCATCTTGCTTCGCGGCATCAAAAAGGAAAACATCGAGCGCGGCCAGGTCATCGCCAAGCCAGGTTCGATCAAGCCTTACAAGAAATTCAAATCGGAGATCTACGTTCTCTCGAAAGAAGAAGGTGGCCGTCACACGCCATTCTTCTCGAACTACCGTCCGCAGTTTTACTTCCGCACCACGGACGTGACCGGCACCGTCAAGCTCCCTGAAGGAGTCGAAATGGTGATGCCTGGTGACAACGTCTCGGTCGAAATCGAACTCATCACCCCGGTCGCCATGGAGAAGACTCTCCGCTTCGCCATTCGCGAAGGTGGCAAAACCGTCGGTGCCGGTCGTATCGCCGACATCATCACCGAATAAAGTTAGTTTTATTTCCCCGCCATCGGAATTAAACTCCGCTGGCGGGGCTAAACTTTTCACAGCGAACATACGGCAGTAGTTCAATTGGTAGAGCAGCGGTCTCCAAAACCGCGTGTTGGGGGTTCGAGTCCCTCCTGCCGTGCTCCGCTCCTCTCCAAACCTTAGTTTTCGCAGCCCACCTTTTCATTCATGGCCAGCCCCGGTAAATTTATCAGCGAAGTTCGCACTGAACTCGCCAAAGCCTCGTGGCCTTGGGACACCAAGGAAAAAGGCGCGAAACGTTACAAAGAAATCATCGATTCCACTTCGGTCACCGTCATCGGCATCCTCCTTCTCAGCGCGTTTATCGCCTTCTGGGATTATATTTTGCTCGTTGTCGTCGGCTGGTTGACGAAGTAATCTTTCCTCCCCAATTTTCATGCCTCTCGCTATCGCTCCCAAAGATCAATGGTATGCCGTCCAAGTGCTTTCCGGTCAGGAAAACAAAGTGGCCGACAACCTGAACAAACGCATCAAAACCGACGAAATGAGCGATCTCATTTACGAGATCATTGTTCCGACGGAACGCGTCTCCGAGATCAAGCGCGGTAAAAAGACCGAGACCACGCGCAAACTCATGCCGGGCTACGTGATCGCCAACATGCATTTGCTCGACGAAAACAACCAGCTCGTCGCCCGCACTTGGTATTTTATTAAAGACACCACCGGCGTCATTGGCTTCGCCGGAAACAAGGATCGTCCCCTCCCCATCTCTCCGAAGGACGTGGAAAATATTCTCTCCCAAGCCCGCGCCGCTGACGAAAAGGTTAAACCCAAGGTCAGCTTCGAGATCGGCGAATCGGTCAAAGTCGCCGACGGTCCATTCCAAAATCAGGCCGGCATCGTCGAGGAAATCGACCCCGAACGCGGCAAGATCCGCGTTTCCGTCAGCATTTTCGGCCGCTCCACTCCAGTGGAACTCGAATACTGGCAGGTCGAACGCGCCTGATTCCATTGGAACTCCGCTCATTTTCAGCTCAACTCATTTTACGCACAAACTCAAAACCCGGAAAAACCGCTCTGCCGCCTCATCGGAGTTGCATTCCATTCATCTAATCTAAAATGGCAAAAGAAGTCGTCGGTCAAATCAAACTCCAAATCCCTGCTGGTGCGGCCAACCCCGCTCCACCCGTCGGTCCCGCCCTCGGTCAGCAAGGCGTCAACATCATGGCGTTCTGCAAAGAATTTAACGCCGCCACCCAGAAGCAGGCCGGAGACATTCTCCCGGTCGTCATCACGGTTTATAAGGATAAATCCTTCACTTTCATTACAAAAAGCCCGCCCGCTGGTGTGCTTTTGAAGAAAGCGGCCAACATTGCCTCCGGTTCCAAGGAGCCGAATAAAGTCAAAGTCGCCACGCTGACCAAGAAGCAAATCATGGACATCGTGAAGATTAAGTCCAAGGACCTCAACGCGCGCACTGAAGAAGCTGGTTTCCGCATCATCGCTGGAACCGCTCGCCAGATGGGCATCGAGATCGAAGGCTAAACACCAATTCCCACTAGACGTGTCCACTGCGGCACGCCGGAAAGCCGGAATCAGCAATGATTCCGGCTTTTTTATTCCTATTACTGATGCAGAACCAAGAAAGTCGTCGCCTTGGCCCGGCATTTGCTTATTTGATTCTCATAAATGATTTTAGGGAAGCAATTCCCTGCCGACGTAAGCTGGCTAGAAGTCCTGTGCAAACAGAGGGACCCGCTAGAATCCATGCTTCCTGCCAGCGAAGGCGAAAATGGCGGTCCTCGTGACCGTCATTTTTGCTTTCTGGCAGGCGTGCGGTATTTTCGTCCCATGCAAGACGAATACGCCGACAAATTGACGCCCGAACAATACCGTGTGGCACGTCAGGGAGGAACCGAGCCTCCATTCCGCAACGCGTATTGGGACAACAAAAAGCCAGGCAAATATTATTGCGTCGCCTGTGGCGAATTGCTCTTCGATTCCTCTGCCAAATACGATTCCGGCACCGGTTGGCCGAGTTTTTATGCCCCGGCCAACGAGTCGAGTGTGAGTGAAATCGTGGATCGCACCCACGGCATGATCCGCACTGAATCTGTCTGCGCCAAGTGCGGCAGCCATCTGGGTCACGTCTTTGACGACGGTCCAGCTCCGACTGGCCTGCGCTATTGCATGAACTCTGCCTCGCTCCAATTCGAGCCGGAGAAGTAGCTGAGGCCGGGTGGCTCTTTGCCCGTCGCCAGTGCAAAATCATGGGCAAAAAATACTCGACGGAAGCATTGCAAGTTTTCGGATAATCCGCTTTGCTCTGCGAAGAATTTTCCTAAAGATCTCTTTGCCTTTGCCTATCCGCGCTGATAAAAATTTCCCAAGATAAGTTTCCCTAATACTTTTACCTTTCTCACTCTCGAAACTGCATGAACAACCCAGCGAACGAAGCCGCATTAGCCGGCGGCCCATCTAACCTAGCCGGACACGACCATGATGAGCATGGCGGTCATGAGCATCATGAGATGAGTTTCATCTCGAAATACGTCTTCTCGCTGGATCACAAAGTCATCGGCGTCCAATACTTGGTCACCGGGTTGCTGTTCTTGCTTCTCGGTTTTTTGCTGATGATGCTTATGCGTTGGCAGTTGGCCAACAATGGCGTGCCGATCCCAGTCATTGGCAAATGGTTGGGCCACAGAATCGGGGCGGCCTTCATGACGCCCGACGGCGCAATGTTGCCGGACTTCTATAATTCCATGGGCGCGATGCACGGCACGATCATGGTGTTTTTAGGCGTAGTGCCGATCGCCTTCGGAGCCTTTGGAAACTATCTCGTGCCACTGCAAATCGGCGCGCCGGACATGAGCTTTCCAAAGATGAACATGCTGAGCTTCTGGATCGGCTTTGTCGGCGGCGTGCTCATGCTGGCCAGCTTTTTCGTTCCGGGCGGACCTGCCAAAAGCGGCTGGACCTCGTATCCGCCGCTGTCGATTATCGCGGATCATCCAGGCATGGTCGGCATTCAACCAGGCTGGCCTGTTCTCTTCACCGGCCAGACAATGTGGATTTTGTCGATGGTATTCCTGATCACCTCCTCACTTTTCGGTTCGATTAACATCATCACCACCGTCATCCAGCTCCGTGCGCCTGGCATGACTTGGATGCGCCTGCCGGTTCTGGTTTGGGTGCAATTCATCACCGCTTATCTGCTGCTCCTAGCTTTCCCGCCTTTGGAATCCGCCGCCATCATGCAGTTCATGGATCGTGTGTTTGAATCCAGCCTCTTTTCGCCGAGCGGCCTCATTGTCAATGGCCTGCCCTTCCCACGCAGCGGTGGCGGAAGCACCTTGCTGTGGCAGCACCTTTTCTGGTTCCTGGCGCACCCCGAAGTGTATGTCTTGATCCTTCCCGCGCTCGGCATTATTTCCGAGATTATTGCCAACAACACGCGCAAGCCGTTGTGGAGCTACAAGGCGGTGGTCTTCTCCGCCATTGGCGTGGGCATCCTCTCGTTCATGGTCTGGGCGCACCATATGTATCTGACTGGAATGGGCCAAAAAGTGGCCGCTTTCTTCCAGACGACGACCGTCATGATCTCGGTTCCTTCGGTCGTCATCGTGACCGCGCTGTTGATGTCACTCTGGGGCGGTTCCATTCGTTTCAACACTCCGATGTGTTTTGCGTGCGGCTTCCTCCCGATGTTTGGCATCGGCGGTTTGACTGGCATCCCGCTGGCCTTTAACTCGCTTGCACTGCAACTCCACGACACCTACTACGTCATCGGCCACTTCCATTACGTTGTGGCTCCGGGTACCATTTTCGCGCTCTTTGCGGGCGTCTATTTCTGGTATCCTAAAGTCACCGGGCGAAAAATGAGCGAGTTCCTGGGGAAAATTCATTTCTTCGGCTCCATCATCTGCATGAATGGAATCTTCATGCCCATGTTTCTCCAGGGTATCGGCGGTATGCATCGCCGCTGGTACGATGGCGGTGCCACCTACGAACTCGCCAAGCCACTACTCCATTTTAACAATGCCATTTGGTGGGCAGCGGTCGGCCTGCTCGTGTTCCAAGTTCCCTTCATCTTCAACTTCGTCTGGAGCTTTTTCCGTGGCAAAAAAGTGGGCGACAATCCATGGGACGCCACCACTTTGGAATGGAACACGCCCACGCCTCCGCCACACGGCAACTTCCTCAAGCCAGTCACGGTTTACCGTGGCCCGAACGAATACAGCGTCCCCGGTGCTCCTCGCGACTTTTCCCCGCAATGGGAGCCCAACATCTGATCATCCGACTTTAATTTAACTCTTCATGGAAATTCCTTACACGGTCAGTGCCCGTCCAGACACGGGTTTGTATAGCGGCAAAATCGGCATCTGGCTCTTTCTCGCCTCGGAAGTCATGCTCTTCGGCGGGCTTTTTTCCGCCTATCTTTTTCTGCGCATGGGAGCGGAACCCGGCATGTGGCCGCATGGTTTGCTAAATGTCCCCGTCGGCACCGCCAACACTTTCATCCTGATCGCCTCCTCGGTGACTGTGGTGATGTCTTGGGCGGCGTTGAAAATGCGCAAGTTTAATCAATACCGCCTCTGGATGGCGCTGACGATCATCCTGGGCACGGTGTTCCTTGTCATCAAACTGGGCTACGAATATCCGCAGAAGTTTGAGCATTTCGGCGCTTACATCAAACCCGAAGCCCTGGCCAAGTATGATGATTATCTGGGCAATAACTACCTCGCTGGCAAAAACCTGCCACCACGTTCCGAAATCACCGGACATTTGCACGAAGAGACGGCCACGGAATACAAAATCATGGTGGATGCCGTGAATGCCGACCCCACGAATCCGAAGAACGATTACCCGACTTTCATCCAGCAACCGCGCAGTGAAAAAGAAGTCACGGTCGAAAAAGCTGATGTCCGTTGGGCCACGGTTTTCTCACCGAAGCACAGCTCCTTTTTCGCGATCTACTTTACCATCACCGGTCTGCACGCGCTGCATATCGTGGGCGGCTTGGTCGTCTTCCTATATTTCCTCGGGCCGGGCGCAGCACTTTACAAAACCAATCCCGAATACCTGACCAACCGTGTCGAATGCGCCGGCTTGTTCTGGCACTTCGTGGACTTGGTCTGGATATTTGCGTTCCCGTTGTTTTACCTTTTATAAACTATGTCTGCACCTCATTCGGAAAATCAAGAACTCGCCGCCAAGGAAGCGGAAGAAGTCCACGTGGGTCTTTACGTGAAAGTCGGCTTGCTCTCGGCCGTTTTCACTTGTCTGACAGTGGTTTTCTCGTTCCTGACCCATGGCAATGTGCTCGTCGCCTTGCTTCTGGCCGCCTGCAATGCCGCCATGATCGTCTGGTTCACGATGCATCTCAGATCGGAAAAAGAATCCGTTTACCGCGCGCTCTTCCTGGCGCTTTTCTTCTGTGCCGACCTGATTTTGGTCAGCCTGCTGGCGTTTGAAGATCGTATTCATTTATAAGCCATGTCGCTAAAAGCCTTCCACTTCCTCTTCATTATCATTGCCATCGTCCTGAGCATTGCCTGCTCGCTGATCGGCTGGTTTGCCTACCGCAGCAGCATGGAAGTGGCGGCACTCGCATTTGGCTTGGGCTTTTCTCTACTCACTGTTGTGATGATTTTCTACGGGGTCTGGTTCCTCAAAAAATCGCGCAGCATCATCGTCTGAAATGGCTTTCTCGGCTCGAAAATTCATATTCGCTTTTCTCAGTCTGCTGGCTTTTCAGGCCAGCCTTCAGGCGTGCCCCGTCTGTTTCGCCGCACCGGAATCCCCCGAGTCCCGCGGAATGACCATCGCCATTCTCTTCCTGCTCGGCACCATTGGCGTCGTCCTCTGCGGCGTCGCCAGCTTCGTCATTTACCTCGTGGCGAAACAAAAAGAACCTCGTCCACAAGCTGAACTCTTCATGGAAGAACAGCCTATTTTTCACTAATTCATCGCTATGTTTCTCGCTCTCATCAACGAATTACTCGGTTTGCCACAGGCTGCATCGGAGCATGCGCCACTGATCGACAACATGCTGGAAATGGCCCACTGGCTAATGGCGACACTCTTTATCGGCTGGTTCACCTTCTTCACCTACGTCCTCTTCCGTTTCCATAAATCCCGCAATCCCAAGGCAAATTACCACGGGGTAAAAACCAAGATCTCGACTCACATTGAAGTCTCTGTCGTTCTGGTTGAGGCCGTCCTTTTGCTCGGTTTCGCACTCCCGATCTGGTCTTCGCGGGTGAATGAATTCCCCAAGAAGGGTGCGACCATGGTGCGCGTTTACGGCCAGCAATTCGCCTGGAACTTCTGGTATCCCGGTGCGGATGGTGTTTATGGAAAAAGAGATTTGCAACTGATCGGCGCTGCGAATCAGCTGGGCCTCGATAAAAACGATCCGGCGGCGAAGGACGACATCGTCACCACCGGCACCATGCAACTCCCGGTGAATCGCCCCGTAATTGTCGAAGTCTCGTCTAAGGATGTGATCCATAATTTTGCCATGCCCAACATGCGCATCGCCCACGACGCCATTCCCGGCTCCTTGGTTCCGATCTGGTTTACGCCCAACAAAGAAGGCGAATACGAGGTTATTTGCGGCCAGCTTTGCGGCTCCGGTCACTACTCCATGAAGGCGACGGTGACAGTCGAGTCGCAGGCTGATTTCGACGGTTGGATTCAGGCGGCGGTGCCGAAGCTTCCGGTCTCGGCGCAACTCCGCAGCCTCTCTCCGGCCACCGCGTCAATCGCACCGGAAAAACCAGCGACGCTGTAAATTTTCCCAATCGGCAGCAGTTGCTGATGGATCGAATGAGTTCAAAATTTCTCCACCGTTTCAGCGTTCTGCTGGCCGTGGCCACTTTCATTCTGATCTGCTCCGGCGGATTGGTCACGAGCAAGGGCGTCGGCATGTCCGTCCCCGACTGGCCGACGACCTACGGCTACAACATGTTCCTTTTCCCATTCTCAAAATGGGTCGGGGGAATTTTTCACGAGCACCTGCACCGGCTGATCGCCTCAACCGTCGGTTTTCTCACTGTCACCCTCTGCATCTGGCTCTGGATTTCTGAGAAACGCGCCTGGCTGAAACACGTCGGAGTCATCGCCGTTTTTGCCGTCATTCTCCAAGGCGTCCTCGGTGGCCAGCGCGTCGCCTTGAACCGCGCTGAAATTGGCATCTTCCACGGCTGCCTCGCCCAATCGTTCCTGTTGCTGACGAGTTTCATCGCATTGGTCACATCGAATTGGTGGAAAACAACCAGACTCGCCAGCGATCCTGCGAAAAGTTTCGCTCGCATTGGGCTCTTTCTCACGAGTTTGATCTTTATCAACATGGCCGTCGCTGCGACGATGCGGCACTCGCACACCGGCCTCTCCATTCCCGATTTTCCGACGGCTTACGGTCAGATCCTGCCGCCGCTCGACCCGCAAACCCTGGAGGAAATCAACACCGACCGCATCGCGCACAACATTCCCGAAACGACTTCCACGCTGATCGCGCTCCAATTCATCCATCGACTCATCGCCTATTTTCTAGCCGTAGCCGTGCTCTGGTTTAGTTACAGGCTATTCAAAAGCGGCGGAGTTCTTAAAAATTGGGCCATGCTGTTCCCTGTCCTCATCGCCATTCAAATCACCCTCGGCGCGTGGACTATCTGGAGCAACAAAGCTGCCGACATCGCCACCGCCCACGTCGCCATAGGAGCCAGCATTTTCATTCTCAGCGGTCTCATCACGATCATCGGCTATCGGGCGTGTTGGGATGCGAAAAGGCCCGGCTCTACGCGCAAGTCGGTTGAAACTCCCCCCAACTTGGCGGAAATAGCTGGATGAACGCGCTCCCAGCAGACCCGGAGGCTGCTGCCCTGGCGCGGCGGTCACTGGCGGCTCTCCTTTCCGATTTGGTCAAGGCGCGGCTGACCTTTCTAGTCCTCGTCACCACGCTCGTCGGTTTTTGCATGGGGCTCGGACGCGGCCCGGTGAATTACTGGCTGCTCCTAAATTGCATGTTTGGCACCGCGCTTTCCGCCGCCGGAGCCGCCGCGCTCAACCAATTCATCGAGCGTGAAGCCGACGCCAAAATGCACCGCACCCGCACCCGCCCGCTCCCGACTGGCGAGATGACCCCGCAAGCGGCGGCCGTCATCGGTCTGCTCGGTTGCGCCATCGGAGTGGCATGGCTCTGGATCACCGTAAATCCCCTCTCCGCTGAAGTTGCCATCGCCACGATCCTTTCTTACATCGTGATTTACACGCCGCTGAAAAAAATCAGCAGCCTCAACACCCTCATCGGCGCCATTCCAGGAGCGCTGCCGCCAGTCATTGGCTACGCCGCGACCGCCAATCGTCTCGACGCCGTCGCCATCACACTCTTCGTCATCCTTTTCCTCTGGCAGCTCCCCCATTTCCTCGCCATTTCCTGGCTCTACCGGGAGGATTATTTGCAAGGCGGCTTCGTCATGATCTCCGGACGCGACGCCTCGGGCCACGAAACGGCTTGGAAAGCCCTCGCCTACACACTGCTCCTCATCGCCTCGACGACGCTGCCCTGGTTCCTGAAAATCAATAACGTCATCTCGCTGGCCGGTGCCATCGCCCTCGGACTCGGCTTCCTTTATTGCGCGTTTCGATTCCAGTTAGAGCGCAATGCAGCCAACGCCCGTCGCCTCTTTTTTGCGTCCATCATTTACCTGCCAATCCTCCTCGGGCTCCTCGTTTTCACCCGGCGCTGACCGCCCACTTCCATGAAAATGCGCTCCTACTGGATCTTCTTCATCGCCTCGGCGATCGGCGTCGGCGGCTTCACCGGCTACTTGGCTTACAACGAAATCCAGCACAACAAGACCGTCTCGCCCACAGTCGCCTTTGAGCGGCCCCTGCCCGCCTTCTCCTTCGCCGCTCACAACGGCACCACCGTTTCCAAAACCGAGCTGCTCGGCAAAGTCTGGGTCGCCGATTTCATCTTCACGAGCTGCCCCGGACCGTGCCTGAAAATGAGCGCCCAGATGCGAGAAATCCAGAGCCGGCTGGAGAAAACCACTGGAGTTAGATTCGTATCTTTTACCGTCAATCCCGAGATCGACACGCCGACCGTGCTCGCGAAATACGCCGAGAAATTTAGTGCCGGACCCAACTGGCTTTTCCTCACTGGATCGAAGCAGAACCTCTACGACCTTGCCGAAAAAGGCTTCCTCCTCAGCGCTGTCGATACCGGCGACGGCAGCGGAAAACTGGAGGACAAATTTATCCACGACACCAAGTTCGCCATCGTGGACAAAAGCGGCACAATTCGCACCTACATCAACGGCACCGACGAAGACGCCGCCACCAAGGTCGTTGCCGCCGTTGAGCATTATCTCACTTCGCCCAACTAGATGACGGTTTACGACCTTCCGCCGATCAACGCCTCTCTAAACGCGGCGAGCACCGTCTTCATCGCGCTTGGCTGGTGGTTCATTCGCAACGAGCGGAAGGCGCAGCACATCGCCTGCATGATCACGGCGCTGTTAACATCGGCTGCATTTCTAACCTGCTACCTCATTTACCACTTTCACGCGCTCAGCGTGCGATTCACTTATCCGGGTCCGATCAAAATCGTTTACTACGTTCTGCTCCTAACCCACGTCGTCCTGGCCATTGCCATCGTGCCACTCATCCTCATGACCGTCATCCCGGCTCTGCGCGCACGCTTCGATCGGCACCGCCGCATGGGCCGCATCACGATGCCGCTCTGGCTCTACGTTTCTGTCACCGGCGTCATCGTTTACTTCATGCTTTACCAGTGGTATCCGGCCGACGAAGTGCTCAAGCGCCGCGCCTTGCAAACCGCTCAGCAGCAGTGAAAAAGCTCGCTCTCCTACTAGCGGTTTGTCTTGCCGGCTGCGAGGATCGCGAAATCAAAACCTACTCCATCGCCAAGGAGATGGAGTCCGCGCCGCAGCTTCCCGCACCAGCTTCCATTGGCATGAAACCCAACTGGAAAACGCCCGCCGGTTGGAAGGAACTCCCGCCGTCCGGAATGCGCGCGGCCAGTTTCACCGTGGAAAATTCCAAGGTCGATGTCTCCGTCGTCACCTTCCCCGGAACCGCCGGCGGATTGCTGTCCAACCTCAATCGCTGGCGCGGCCAGATGGGACTTCCAGCGTTATCTGCCGAGTCCGACGTGGTCACGACTTCGGTGAATGGACAACCCGTGCAGATCGTCGAACTCACCTCGACCACCGAGGACAAGGCGATGCTGGGGGCCATCTATCTGCGCGACGACCAGAGCTGGTTCCTCAAACTCACTGGCGACAAAGCCTCCGTCGCCGCGCAAAAGGCCAGCTTCGAGGCGCTGGCCAACTCATTCGAGTTTCAGTCGAATCACAAATCCACGAACGATGGTTAGGAAAATCCTGCTGCCATTCACGTCGCTGAAGCTCACCATCGTGTGCTTCGCCTTCGCCATGCTGCTCGTCTTCTTTGGCACCATCGAGCAGGTCCATCTCGGCATCTACGGCGCACAGAAAAAATACTTCGATAGCTTCTTCGTCTTCTGGACTATCCCCGGAACCATTCGTCACATTCCCGTGCTGCCCGGCGGCTATTTGCTGGGCGGTGTCACGCTGCTCAACCTGCTCGCCGCGCAGGCCGTGCGCTTCAAGTTCTCCTGGAAAAAATCTGGCATCTACTTCCTCCATCTGGGTGTGATCCTGCTCTTGCTCGGGCAACTTTTCACCAGTCTGTTTGCGAAGGAAGCGCAGATGCGGCTCGATGAAGGCCAGACGAAAAACTACTCCGAGTCTTTCACCGAAAAGGAACTCGTCCTCACCGACACATCGGACTCCAAGTCGGATCACGTAGTTAGCATTCCGGAGGGTTTGCTAACATCGCGCGCGCCGATTACACATCCGTCGCTGCCGTTTCGCGTCGAGGTTAGTCAATACTTCCGCAACTCGACCGCAGTCGCCAAGGATCAGGTTTCTTCTCCTAACATCCCGCGCCTGGAAGTCGGCCCAATGGCAGTGCTCGTTCCCATCGCGCTTGCCACCACCTCGGAGCAGCCGAATATGCCGAGCGCTGAGGTGAAAATCATTACGCCCGAACAGACGCAGACCTTTATTCTTTCCGAACGCCTGCGCTCGCCGAAGACGTTCACCGTTGACGGAAAAACCTGGCACATCGACCTGCGCGCACGGCGTTTCTACAAGCCGTTTTCCATTAAGCTGAACGACTTCACGCACAAGATTTACGCCGGCACCGACATCCCGAAGGATTTTTCCAGCCGTGTTAGTATCAGCGATCCGGCCACTGGCGAAAAACGCGACGCGCTGATTTACATGAACCACCCGCTGCGTTACGAGGGCAACACCTACTACCAACTCGCCTTCGACAACAACGACACCACGAGCATCCTGCAAGTCGTCCGCAACCCGAGCTGGCTCCTGCCTTACATCGCCTGCACGCTGGTCGGGCTTGGACTGCTCGTCCAGTTCTCGATCCATCTGGTGAATTTCTCGCGCAAACGGAGGACGGCATGAAACGCAATGGTCCAGCTTCTTCCGGGAGCGCACGCGTCTCGCGTGTTCCGTTCCGTGTCTCGCGGAACGGCATCTGCGCTGGGTATGGCGCAAACCTCCCTTTGCCTGTTCCTGACCAGCTTTTCGGCGAGACGCCAAAAAGAACACGCGAACCGATAGATGGCCTCGCCAATCCTTTTCCACCGAGGCAAACGCGTGCGCTCCCGGACAACTGCTCCGCCAACTCATGAAACGCTGGCTCCCGCACCTACTCCTAGCCATCGGCATTCTCATCGCCGTGGCCGCGTTGCGTCCGCCGAAAAACACAGACGAGTTCCATCGCACTGAGTTCGGAAAGTTGCCCGTGCTCGTTGGCGGTCGCGTGAAGCCGATGGACACCCTCGCCCGCACCTCGCTGCTCGCGATCAGCGGCAAACAAATCGTCCGCAACGGCAAGGAAACCACGCTCGCCCTCAACTGGCTGATGGACACTCTCATGCGGCCCGAGCGCTCCGACCAGCTCCCCGTTTTTTCCATCACTAACCCCGATGTACGCGATCTTTTCGGCTGGCGCGACGATGCCAAGAAGATGTTTTCCTTCGCCGACCTCAAATCCAATCTCGGCAAAATCGAGGAACAATCCGCCCTCGCCAGTAAAATGGAAGCTGCCCAGCGCACGCCGTATCAGCGCGAAATCCTCAAACTCCGCGAGCGCCTCCTCCTCTACTTGCGACTGAAGAACGCCATCCAAATGGAAGACAGCCCTGACTTCGGACGCGAGCTGGCCGACTTCAAAAACATTCTCGCGCCCGGCCTCGCCGCGATGGACGCCGAGAAGGCTGGAACTCCGCTCACCGACGATCAGCGCGTCGCCTTTGCCAAGCTCCTCGACTTCGCCCAGCGGCATCAGCGTTTGGCCCAGGCGGCCTACGTTTCCGCCATTCCGCGCACGCCCGGCGACGCCACGGCGCACGACTGGCAGCACATCGGCGAGGCGCTCATCAGCGTCATTCAGGGCGGCGAAATCGCGCCCGCCGTCCAAAACTACGCCAGCCTGATCTCCGCCTATCGCGCCGAAAAACCAGCCGAGTTCAATACGATTCTCGCGAAACAAACCGCGCTCATCAGCCACGATTACGCCGCCGCCACGCGCAAGATCGGCTTCGAGACCTTCTTCAATCAAGTCCAGCCGTTCTACCTCGCGATGGAGCTTTACGTGCTCATCTTCATCCTCGCTTTCGTCTCGTGGCTCGTCTGGCCCGAGGAAATCGGACGCGGTGCCTACTGGCTGCTCTGGCTCACGTTTGCCATCCACACCTTCGGCCTCATCGCCCGCATGTGGCTGCAAGGCCGCCCGCCCGTCACCAACCTCTACTCCAGCGCGATCTTCGTCGGCTGGGGCGCGGTCCTGCTCTGCCTCATCCTCGAAAAAATCAACCGCAACGCCATCGCCTCCGTCGTTGCCGCCGCCATGGGATTCGTCACGCTGCTCATCGCGCACCACCTTTCCGTCGATGGCGACACCATGGAAATGTTGCGCGCCGTGCTCGATACAAACATCTGGCTGGCGACCCACGTCGTCGTCGTCACGCTCGGTTATTCGGCCACCTTCCTCGCGGGCTTCCTCGCCACCGTCTTCATTTTGCGCGGCGTTTTCACCCGGTCACTCGACCGACCGATGCTAAAATCCGGCGCGACGATGGTCTATGGCATCGTCTGTTTTGCCACGCTCTTCAGCTTCGTTGGCACCATCCTCGGCGGCATCTGGGCCGATCAGAGTTGGGGACGATTCTGGGGCTGGGACCCGAAGGAAAACGGCGCGCTCCTCATCGTCATCTGGAACGCCCTCATCCTCCACGCCCGCTGGGGCGGCCTCATCCGTGAGCGCGGGCTGATGGTTTTGGCCGTCGCGGGCAACATCGTTACGAGTTTCAGTTGGTTCGGCGTGAACATGCTCGGAGTCGGGTTGCACAGTTATGGCTTCATGGACGCCGCCTACAAGTGGCTCATCGGCTACGACATCAGCCAGCTCATCCTCATCGCCATCGCGCTCGTTCCGCTGAAATACTGGCGCTCGTTCTCGAAAAAGACCGCGCCCGCACTAGTCGCGGTCTGATTAGACCTTCGGTTCCGCCAGCGGCGAATCGTCGTATTGCTCCAGCAGATCGGCGGGACCGTCGTAGATCGCCACGCAACCCGCCTCGCGCAATTCCTCCTCCGCAAAACCGCCGCTGAGAAACCCGATCGTCTGCAAACCCGCACGCTCCGCCGCAATCGCGTCCCACGGCGAATCGCCAATGACAAACACCTCGGAGGCCTTCACCCCGTCGAGTTTGCCCAGCGCAGCCTCGAAAATATCCGGGTGCGGCTTCGATTTCTTCGCGTCGTCCTTCGAGGTTTCGTCCTGCACCAAGTCCGCGCCTTTTCCTTGTAGGCGGCGAGTTCGTCCTCAACCGCCGACGACGCGAGCACCACCTGCTTCTTGTCCGCCAGCAAACGCTGAAAAAGCTCCCGCACTTTCGGGAAACCCTGAATGCCCTCGAGGTAGTTTGTGGTGAAAATCTCCTTGCGCGCCTCCTCCAGTTCTTTGCCCCGCCGCTCAATCTCCTCATCCGAGAGAAACTCCTTCAAAAGCTGGTCGCCCCCTTTGCCGATCTGATGCCGCACGCTGGCAAAATCGCAGTCCACTCCCGCCTGCTCCAGCGCCTCCGTCCAGGCTTTCGCGTGGGCGTCCACCGAATCCACCAGCGTTCCATCGACATCGAAAATAACGGCTTTCAACATGCCAGAACAACGCACCCGGCAGCCGGGCCGGACTTCAGGGAACGCCCCGGCGGCTACTTCTTCACGACTTGATAAGCCGAGTTAAAAAGCAGATCGCCGTCCTCGGTCGTGACCACGAAACTCACGGCACCCGCCTCGCCGGTGGCGGGTTTGGTTCTGCCCTTGATCGCCTTCGTCTTGCCGTCCTTCGCGCTGGTGGCGACGCCGCTAAACTCGATCGTCTCCCCGTGCGCCATCTTCTGCGCGTTCTCGTCGGACATGGCGAGCATGAGGCTGCCGTGGTCGTTTTTGAAGGAAAACGGGATGACCTTGATCGCGTAACTGCCGTTGAGCACCTGCTTTTTGCATTCGAGAGCACCGACCGTCAGCTCGCATTTCGCCATCGAAGTCGTCGTCGCGCTCGGCTCGATCACGAGCTTGGGAATGACGGGATCGCCCTCAGCCCGGAGGTGCGGAAGGGCGGCCAGCAGCACCATGATAAGAATGGAACTCCGCTGAAAACAGGAATGGGGAATCAACAATCGGCGCATGGCGCGAGAAAGGTGTCTAACTCGACCGCAAAAGGAAATCCAAATCCGTGAGAAAGTAACGCCGACGTGTGACAATCCGATGACGACGCGTGTCAATCAAGCCTTCGCGCGTGTCAGTTGAACCTTCGAGGGTGTCAGTCGGGCCTTCGAGCGTGTCAGTCGGGCCTTCGAGCGTGTCAATCGGGCCTTCGAGCGTGTCAATCGAGCCTTCGAGCGTGTCAGTCGAGCCTTCGAGCGTGTCAATCGAGCCTTCGAGCATGTCAATCGAACCTTCGAGCGTGTCAGTCGAGCCTTCGAACGTGCAAAACGACCAAAACTCACCCGCCGCATTCGCGGATGCGTCTGGCGATGAAGTCGCGTTCGGCAGGGAGGGCGGCGAGGTTGCCGGCCTGGCGGAAATGGGTCAGCGCTTCGACGGGGTTGCCGAGTTCGGCGGCGAGGGCTCCGCGAATGGCATGGAAAAGGTGAACCATTTCGATGGAACTCCGGTTGGTGATGGCGTTTAACGCATCGAGCCCGGCTTGCGGTCCATGGACGCGAGCGATGGCGACGGCGCGGTTCATGGCGGCGACGGGCGACGCTGTGAGCTTGAGGAGTTGATCGTAGAGCTGGAGGATGCGGGGCCAGTTGGTGCTGGCATCGTCGGGAGCGGTGCTGTGGCAGGCGGCGATGCCGGCTTCGAGATGGTATTCGCTGAGGGCGTCGCCGGTGGTGGCGAGGGCGAGATGCTGGATGCCGCGCTGGATCATCGACGCATCCCACGCGGCGCGGTTTTGCTCGTGGAGCCGGAGGAGATTTCCCGCGTCGTCGGTGCGGGCGGGCAGGCGGGCAGCGTTGAGAAACATCAGCGCGAGCAGGGCATGGGTGCGGGGTTCGCGCGTGGCCGGGTGCTGCGCGAGGAGGAGCGCGAGCCGGATCGCCTCGTGGCAAAGTTCCTCGCGCACTAGCCGGTCGCCAGCGGAGGCCTTGTAGCCTTCGTTGAAAAGCAAATAAAGCGTCCCCAGCACACCGGTGAGGCGCGCGGGCAATTCGCCCGGCTCGGGCACGGCGAAGGGCAGCGCTAGCTCGCGAATGCGGTGCCGGGCACGGACGAGTCGCTTGCTAATGGCAGCCTCGGTGGTCAGAAACGCGGCTGCGATTTCCGCAGGACTCAGGCCGCCGAGGGTGCGCAGGGCGAGCGCGGTCTGCGCCTCGGTGGAGAGTTGCGGATGGAAACACACGAACATCAGCCGCAGCACGTCGTCGGCGAACGTCTCGTGGTTGGTTTCCCCGGCGACCGGCGCGGGCAGCCAGCGTTCGTGTTCGTGGGCGATGCTGGGTTCCTTTTCCTGCCATCTCTGCTCGCGGCGCAACTGGTCGAGCGCGAGATGTTTCGCCGTCTGCATGAGCCAGCCGGTGGGGTTCGCCGGAACTCCGCGATAGGGCCAGGTCTGCAAGGCGCGAATGAGGGCCTCCTGCACGACGTCCTCGGCGAGTTGCAAATGCCGGACGCCGAGATGGCTGGTGAGCAGGGCGACGATGCGGGCGCCGTCGTGGCGGAAAAGATGGTCGGCCACCTGCCCGGCCAACGGATGCGCAGGCGTTTCAGCCATGGCCGGTTTTCAGTCGAGTAAGGGACGATTCAGCTCCGTGCGCCAGGCCGTGGGATCGTCGGTCGATTCGGGGCCGACGAGGTAGCGTTCCCACAAATCGGGAGCCTGCCGGTGGCCGCCCGCCTCGATCCAATCCAGAAATTCGGGCCAGGCCTCGGCGAGCCCCTCAAACGGGCCGCTGTAAATGGTGCGGGCGACGCGCATCGCCGGCCATTCGCCGGGCAGCATCCGACCAGCGGCAGTCACAGGCGTCTCGACGGGCATGCAAATATCGAAGTCGAAGACGTCTCCGGGTCGAGCAAAATGATGCGTAAACCACGGGCCGCTGGGAGTGACATTTTGGTCAGCCATCAGCGCCAGCAATTCCTGAATGCCGGGACCCATGACGCTCTGGATTTCGTCGCAGGAAACGGTGATGTGCAGCGTGGCCGTGAGCTGCCGCGTGGTCTGGACGATCTCGGGAGCGGAGATCATAACGCGGCCGTAAGATTCAACTCGGAGTCCATTCTCGGCATGACCGGGCAAACATCGGCAACGGGCCGCACTTCGATCTGTGCGCCACATGCCACAATCGGGCAGGCCTGGGCGAGCGCGACGGCTTCCTCGATGTTAGCCACCGCGAGCAGAAAATACCCCCCGATGGCTTCTTTCGATTCAGCGAATACGCCATCGGTGACGGCTCCATTTTTCCCACCGGTAACGATTTTTCCCTCTTCCATCAAAGGCTGTGCGCCGCGATGCACGCCGCGTTGCGAGAGGTCATCGACCCAGGAATAAAAATCGACCATCACCTTCTGCAATTCGGCGGGCGACATGCCGTGGCTCCAGTGCGTGCCACGGATCAGCAGGAGATATTCGCCAGTAGGAGTTTGTGGATTCATAGTCGAGTTAGATAGGAATGTTAGTTAGGTGCCGGGGCAGTCTTTCTGAACCATCTGCGACCAGCGTTTCTGCAACTCGTCGTGCGAGACATTTTCAATCGGGTGCTGGAGCATCCATTCGTGGCCAAACGGATCGCGAATCGATCCGCAGCGAAAGCCATAAAACATATCCATCACCGGCATCTGACTCGTCGCCCCGGCGGCGATGGCGCGCTCGATAGCGGCGTCGGTGTTTTCCACCGTGAGGCAAAAAGTCACAGGCGTGCCGCCGAGCGTGGTGGCGGATTTTCCGAAGCCGGGCTGCTCGTCGGCGAGCATGATGAGACTGCCATTCAGGTCTAACTCGCAATGGCCAATCTTGCCGGTCTCGGGATTGGTGAGGCGCTGGCGCTCGGTCGCGCCGAAGGCCTTCTTGTAAAATTCGATGGCGGCAGTGGCGTCGTTCACCTTCAGATAGGCGATCAACGATGGGTATTCGGGTGTGTCTGTGCTCATGTTAGTTGTTTGTTAGTTTATTGTTAGTTCGTGGAGTTTTTCTCAGTCATCGACTTCAAGGTGGCGAGACCTTTATCAAACTGGGTGCCGACCATTTTGTCGCAGTTGACGATCAGGCCAAAGGCTTTGCCAACGAATTTGTTAGTACCGGACATGCCCCAGGTGACGACTGTTTTGTCGCCCTCAGGTTTGAAGGTAAACTCCGCCATGTTAGTTGCCTCCATCGGTTTCTTGAAATCCATCCGGCAGCGGACGAGTTCGTTGGGACGGCTCTCGGTGATGGTCATAACACCCTCACCCACATCCTTGTTGCCGACCCATTGATAGGACGCGCCGACGCCAGCATCCGGGCCGCTGTAAATCATTTTTGCATTGGGATCGACCTTGGCCCACGGGTTCCAGTTTTGGAAGTTGTGCAGGTTGTTAACTTGCGCAAACAAGGCAGACGGCGGCGCGGCGATGGTGATGCTGCGAGTGTAGTTGAAGTGCGCTGGCTGAAGGGCTGCGACGATGCAAAAGCCGATGAGGAGCACGGCGACGATGAGGAGGATTTTGGTTAGCATGTTAGTAGAGTGTTAGGAGTTACAAATTTTTGCGCCGGGTTCCATATACATCAGCGCCCAGCCGTGGTTGTCCAAGTCTAGGAAACTGTGCTGATACATAAAGCCGTAATCGGTGGGAGGTTCGTGGCTCGAACCACCAGCGGCGAGTGCCTGGCGGACGAGTTCGTCCACTTTATCACGACTCTCGCAGGTCAGGCAAATCAGCACCTCGTTGGCCTGCGACGTGTCGCAAATGCCGCGCGGAGCAAACTCGCGGAACTTCGCCTCCGTGAGCAGCATGACGTGAATCACCGGGCTGATGACGATACAGGCCGCCGTGTCGTCGGTGAATTGCGAGTTGTGGGAAAATCCGAGCGAGTGGAAGAAGTTGAGCGATTTCGGCAGATCGCGAACGGGCAGGTTGATGAAAATTTGAGTGTCCATGTTTGGTTAGCAGGCTTCAAGGAGATGACGAACGGGAAGCGGCGCGGAGGACACTCTTCGGTAAAATATTTTCTCAAGCCTGCCGACGAAGGGTCAGGTGAATGATTTCCGCGGGAGCGGCGGTTCGCAGCGGGAACCAGTTGCCGACGCCGTTTCCGACGACCATCTGACTCGCACCCCGCTGGTAGTGACCGGACCAGTAGCGAAACATGAGCGGCCCCGCGCCGACCTGCGGGTTGAGCATGAGCTGACCTCCATGCGTATGGCCGGAGAGCGTGAGCGGGAGCCGGGCTGCAATGGCCGGATCGAAGGCGTGTGGGTGATGCGCGAGCAGAATGGGAAACGCCGCCGGATCGCGCAAAGTGAGCAGCTCGCGCATGGATTCGCCAATGAGATCGTCGCCCGAAGCGCGGGCGTTTTCTCCCGGGCCGCCCCAGCGCAGGCCGAGGAGTTGCACGGGAACGCCGCGCACGGGGAGGACTTCGGCTTCATTGATGAGCAGGCGCAAACCGGCGGCGCGGACGGCGTTTTCAAAAGCGGCGCGTCCCTCGAAAAGGTCATGATTTCCCTCGATGCTGACGACCGGTCCATCGAGCGCGCGGAGGAAATCGATGCCGACGGGCAGCTCTCTGAGTTTGCTGTTAATGAGGTCGCCGGTGAAGAGCACGAGGTCGGCACGGAGCGAGTTCACCTTGTCCACAACGCGGCGGATGACGCGCTCGGAGGTGAATGGACCGACATGCAAATCGGTGACGTGACAAATGGTGACGCCGTCGAGCGCGGGCGGGAGATCGGCGAGGCGGAGGGTCATTTCGCGCACGCGGAATTGCTCGAGCTGGCCTTGGGAAAAGCCGGTGAGGGCGATGTTCACGAGCGGCGGCGCGACCACAGCGGCGGTCAAAAGAAACTGTCGCCGCGTCTGGACGACGGGAGTTTCAGTCGAATGTAGCCCAACTCGTGGCGACTTCCGGCGTTTCCAGAAAACGAAAAGCAACACCGGCAGAGCGACGATTCCGATGACTAGCAACAGTGGCAGAATCAGCAGATGCCAGAGGTAAATCGAGGCCATCCATGGCGTGGGCAGGTTCCAGCGAATACCCGCGACGCGTCCAGTGATGAGGAAGCCGAAGCCCAAAATCTGGGCGAGGAGAAAGACGGCATTGAAGACGCGCCAGTGGGTTTTTCCACGCAGCCAGCGATGGGAGAGCCGCCACCAGACGAGGTCGAGAACAATGAGCAGGCCGAGGATGGCGAGAAAGGCGGACATGGCCGCTACTCTGGCACGCGCACCGGCTTTCGCCAACGAGCGGAGTCAGCTCAGCGACGATAAACGATCTGGGCTGTCGGCTCGCTGTCGCGCGGGCGCAGGAGCGGCGCAGGGCGGTAGCCTTTGACGACGGGCCTGCCTTCGAGCGGCGGTTTTTGGCCAGCGCCGAGGAGTGGGCGGCGACCGCCAGCGAGATGTCCCGAGGAGTTTCTGAGCGGAATGGGCGAGGCTTTTTGCATGGCGGAAACGAAGCTGTCGTTTGCCTTTTCTGCCAGCAACAGAATGGTGACTTTTCTGCTGCGGAACGGTGTCACTCAGCCGGCTTTTTCTGAGCCGCCTCAAACTGCGCGCGCCAGAAGTCGAGCCGCTCCTTCACGCGTTTCTCGTGTCCGTGCTCGCTGGGTTCGTAATAGCGGCGGCCCTCAGGCAGATAGGCTTGGGGCACGTAGCCGCCCTCGAAATCGTGGGCGTATTGATAACCTTTATGCCCGAATGCGGCGGCGGATTTTTTGTGATTCGCATCGCGCAAATGACGCGGCACGGCGAGGGTGCGACCTTCTTTGATGTCCTTCGTGGCGGCCTCGATTCCCATGTAACTCCGGTTGCTTTTGGGCGCGGTCGCCAGGTAAACCGCCGCGTGCGCCAGCGGAATCCGAGCTTCCGGCATTCCCACAAATTCCACCGCCTGCTGCGCCGCGACGGCCACGACCAGCGCCTGACTGTCGGCCAGCCCGATGTCTTCGCTGGCGCAGATCACGATGCGCCGTGCGATGAAACGGATGTCCTCCCCGGCGTAGAGCATTTTTGCCAGCCAATAAAGCGTCGCGTCGGGATCGGAGCCGCGCATCGACTTGATAAACGCGCTGATCGTGTCGTAGTGCCCGTCCTCGTCGGCGTCATAGACGACGGCTTTGCGCTGGATGGATTCCTGCGCGACAGCGAGGTCGAAATGAATCGTCCCGCTAGCATCTGGCGGCGTGGTCAGCAGGGCGATTTCCAGCGAGTTCAGGCATTTGCGGGCGTCGCCGTCGCTGGCCTCGGCGAGAAACTCCAATGCACTGGAACTCGCCTCTATTTTTTGTCCGCCAAAGCCGCGTTCCGGGTCGGCGATGGCGCGTTGCATCAGAACGATGAGGTCGTCTTGCGGGATGGCTTCGAGCTGGAAAACCTGCGAGCGCGAGACGAGCGGGCTGTTGACGTAGAAAAACGGATTGTGCGTCGTCGCGCCGATCAGGCGAATGATTCCGCTCTCCACATCGGGCAGGAGCACGTCCTGCTGCGCCTTGTTGAAACGATGGATCTCGTCCACGAAAAGAATGGTTCGAGTTCCATTGTTTTCGAGGCGATTGGCGGCGGTGGCCACGACTCGGCGGATGTCGGCCACGGTGCTTTCGACGCCGCTCAGTCGCTCAAATTTCGAACTCGTCGCCGCAGCAATGATCTGCGCGAGCGTCGTTTTTCCCGTTCCCGGCGGACCGTAAAGCAGGATCGAGGAAATGCGGTCCGCCTCGATGGCGCGGCGGAGCAGTTTGCCCGGACCGAGAATGTGCTGCTGCCCGACGTATTCCGAAAGATCGCGCGGACGCATCCGGGCGGCCAATGGGGCAGCGGACGTGAGCGGACTTTGAGTCGGCTCTGACTCAAAAAGGTCGCTCATATATCGAAGGCGAGAGCGACGTTTTTCGGCGAGAGCGCCAGCAGATCGGCGATTGATTTTTGGCAAAGCGACTCGTCGAGTTGCTCGCGCAGGCCGGTCATGAAAATCCGCAGCTCGCAGGTTTCCGGGTGGGGGCAGTTGCAGCTTTCGCTGGGCTTGGCCAATGCGCACGGCACCGGCGCGATGGGCCCGTCGAGCAGCGAAATGACGTCGCCGAGCAAAATGTCCTCGGGTTTTTTTAACAAGGTGACGCCGCCGCCGACGCCGCGTTTGCTGGCCAGAAAACCGCCGTTGCGCAGCGAGAGCAGAATCTGCTCGAGGAACTTCACGGGGATGTTTTCCGTGCGCGACAACTCGAAAATCTGATGCACGCGTCCGACTGGCACCCGGCTCATGGCAAGCAGAGCGCGCAGGGCGTATTCGGATTTTCGGGAGATGCGCATGGCTGACACATTAACTACGGATTCGCCGCGCCGCCACTCTCGCGCCACTGCACTTGATGCCACGGCGCATCGGCGTTCCAGGTGGTGCCGGTGTCGTCGAGCAGACCGGCGAATTTTCGCTCGGTCAGACTCCATGTGGCGTGTCCGCTGAGCTGGCGGTCGCCTGCCGTTCCGGTGAATGAATCGAGCTGGAGCCGGTGATTTTCCAATGTGACTCCGGCCTGCACCTGGAATGCTGGCTGATGATCCGGCAGCGTTTTTGCGAGGCTGGCGAGGATCGGCAGCTCAAATACCGCGACTTCCGGTGAGCGGACTTGCATCGCTATCTCGGACAGCTCCCCGCGCGTCCAGCGGAGGCGTCCGTCTGCTTGAAACGTGGTGCCGCGCGGGAGTTGCATCGTTTCTACGGCCTCTGCCAGCGGGCCATCCAACCACAACCCGAGCGCGACCAGATCGACGGAATTTTTCACGCTCCAGAGGGCGAGTTCGCCGGTGGTTTGGTTCCAAAACGACTCGCCGGTCAACTGGCCTTCGGGCCGTGTGATTTGAATCTGACTCAGCGCGACGTTTGCTCCGAGTTGACTGAAACTCGCCTGTGCGCTGGTGAAGGCAACGCCGCGAAAATTCGTCCGGCCAAAGACGACTTCGCCATCGGTCTGCAAGCCGCCGCCGGGTGCGGTGGTGATCTTCATTTTCAGCAGCGGATTGACGGCGAAATCAAACTCCGCCAGCGGCAGCGCATCGCTTTTTCCCAGGCTGCGCGCGAGTAGACGCGGGTCCACAGTCGAGTCTAACTCGGCTGTAAATTGGGTGTCGTCGTGCAAAAACTGGCCGGTGACTTCGCCGTCTTTCTGCTGCCAATGGGCGTCGCGCACGAACCAGCGATGCGGCGTCACAGAGAATTCCATCTGCGCGCTACTCCACGGCACATCGCGCCAGACCAGCTTCCGCGCGTCCATTTTTCCCACGATCTGCCAGTTAAAAAACTTCGCCTCGCTCCAGGTTACGTCGCCCGTGAGCTGGATTTTGGCCGCCGCCGACAGCTCCGGGAAAAGGTTCAACTCGTAGAAAATCGCCGGCGCATTCACCTGCGAGTCCACCCGTAGATGCCCCTCGACGCCGGGATGCCAGTCGCCGCTGACCGCGATCGCGCCGTGATCGTCGCGCCAGCCGAGGCGCCGGACCGTGAGCAGATGATCCGTAAAATCGGCGGCGATGGAAATGTCGCGAGCCCTAAGTCCGCGCCAGTGCAGGTCGGGCAATTCGAGGTGGCCGTCCGCCGATTGCAGCCAGTGTTTCTGGGAAAGATTGCCGCGAAAACACAGGTCGAGTCGGCCCGGGTTTTTGCCAAACTTGATCTCGGCGAGCTTTTGCAGCCAGTCCTGCGGAATGGCCTGGAGCGGCTGCCAGAGATCGCTCGAAGCGGAGGACGACTGCCAATCGGGCCGGTGCGCGACCACGCCGCGAATGGAGAAATTCAGGCCGAGCCCCTCGCCTTCCAGTCGGCGGATGTCGAGTTTGTCCTGCTCGAAATAGAGCTGCGCCGCGAGGTGGTGAATGGCAAATTCCCCGGAGTTTGCCCGCCTCGGATCGACGTCGAGCATGACCTCGGCCTCGGAGAGAATGAGGGCGTCGAGGAAGGGTTCCTTGCGCAGGAGCCGGGTGTAATTGATGTCGAGCCGCAGCTCGTCGATGATGGCGATGGTTTCGCGATGATAGCTGTCGCGATAGACGCGGACGTTGCGGGCGACGAGTCCGCGCAAGGGATCGAGGGTGAGACGTTTCGCGGTCAGCTCGACGCCCCGCTTGGCAAATTCCTCGGAAAGCTTCTTGCGCCACTTGCGACCGAAGCCTTGTTTCGACAAATACCAGCCGCCCCAGATGAACCCGAAGAAGCACGCCAGCAGCGTGTAATTGAGCAGACGAATGAAAAACCGGGTCACTGCCGGAGACTAAACTGCCGCCAAAAAATGCGCCAGCACCGGCTGCGGCCGTCCTTGACAATTCGCTGCCGGGGACAACCTTGCTCCACTATGAAAAACTCCCTGCTCGCCCTCGCTTTTCTCCTTTGCACCAGCGTCCTGTCCCTGGCGGGCAAGGCGGGCTGGGATGATGACTACGACAAGGGTCTCGCCAAAGCGAAGTCGGAGTCGAAGCTCGTTCTCCTCGATTTCACCGGCTCCGACTGGTGCGGCTGGTGCATCAAACTCGACAAGGAAGTCTTCTCCGAAAAGGCCTTCAAGGATTACGCCAAGGACAATCTGGTGCTCGTCGAAATCGATTTTCCCCGCGCCAAACCGCAAACCAAGAAGCTCAAGGAGCAAAACGAAAAGCTCTCCACGCAGTATAATATCGAAGGTTATCCCACCATCGTGGTCCTGAACAAGGACGGCCAGAAAGTCGGCCAGCTCGGCTACATGGAGGGCGGTCCCGAGGCGTTCATCGCCGAGCTAAACAAGCTCAAGGGCAAATAAGTTTGCCTGCGCGCATCAAGATCGCAGACAGCCGACGCCCGATCTGTTAAGCCTTTTTGCATGACTGGCGTCACCGTAATCGATCACCCCATCCTGCAGGCCCGCGTCACCCAGCTTCGGGATAAAACCACGCCGCCACACCAGTTTGCCGAGCACCTGCGGGAGATCGCCGCGCTGCTCCTCTTCGAGATGACCCGCAGCTTGCCGCTCGAAGTCGTCACTGTGGAAACGCCGCTCACCTCCACGACCGGCGCGCGTCTCGCGAAACCGCTCATCCTCGTCCCGATTCTCCGCGCTGGCCTCGGCATGGTCGATGGCATGGCGCGGATGCTGCCCGACGCCGCGATCGGACACATCGGCATGTATCGCAACGAGGAAACACTCGAGCCGCAGCACTACTATTTCCGCCTGCCCTCCACCATCGCCAGGGGCGAAGTCCTCCTCGTGGACCCCATGCTCGCCACCGGCAACAGCGCCGTCGCCGCGATTCATCTCCTCAAAAAACAAGGGGCGACTTCCATTCGATTCGGCTGCCTCATCAGTTGCCCCGAAGGCCTCGCCGCCCTCACCGCGGCGCATCCCGATGTGCCCATCTTCGTCGGTGCCATCGACGATGGCCTCACCGACAAAGGCTACATCACGCCCGGACTCGGCGACGCTGGCGACCGCTACTTCGGCACCCTCTAGTTTAGTCCTGCTCCAAGTCGGAGAGGTGGAATTTATGGAACAACCGGTGCAGGACCGGGGCGAAGATAATGCTCACATTCGTCAGCAGCGCGACGCCGCTGTAGATCGCGTAAAGTCCCGCGAAGAGCTTCCCCGACACCGTCTTCATCGCATAGAGCGGCCCCATTCCAGAGAGAATCATCGAGGCATTTTCAAATGAATCCAGCCACGTCATCCGCTCGAAAACGTGGTAACCGGCCATCCCGATAAAGAGCGAGAGCGCGATCAGACCCAACCCGATGCTCAGGCTGTTGCGGAAACGGCGGAGAAACTCCGAACGTGGAGCCAGCGGAGCCGTTTTGGATTCAAACATGGCACCGAGCCTAGCGGAAATCACTGCCCGCGCAAAGCCTTCAGCGCCTCGCCGTAGCCGGTGAGTTCCATGTAACCCGTGCCTGTTTTTTGCGAGCCGAGTTGCAGTTCCGTGGCACCCTCCCAATAGACGACCGGCGCAAGATTCATCTCTTGGTCCGGCAACTGGGCGCGGGTGGTGAAGGCGAGTTTCGCGGAGAGAATGCTCACACTCCAGTCTAGCGGATAGGTGGCCTTGGTCGCGGGGCTGGTCCAGGTGCGCTGGAGCGGAGTGAGAACGAAATCCTGCTGAGTGAGGTGCAGCGCCTCGCCGCCCGTGCTCACCAAAGTCCCGCTCGACGCCGGGTCGATGCTGCCGTCGGTTCGGCGCATTTGGTAGAGCATCAAGTCGCGTCCGTCGTCGAGATGGAGGCCAAACCAGTTCCAGCCGACTTGATCGGCAGCGAGCTGGTTGGTGGCCCATTCGTGGTCAAACCAGCCGAGACCTGTGACGTCGATTTTCTTTCCATCGAGCACGAGCTGGCCCGCGAGTTTGAGTCGGGTCTGGGAATAATAATACGAGGCGTGCCCCTCGCCCGCCGCCTTCTGGCTAATGCCGTCGCGACCATGAATCACCGGCGGTTTCTGGGGTTCGGCGGTGAGGGAAATGGATTGTCCGCCCGGTTGCGCGGAGAATTGCCAGCCTCCAGCGGACGAATTGGGAGTCAGCACGAGGTTCCAATTCTTGATCCACGCCACGCGTTCCGGTCCGCCGAAACCCGCCTCGCCGAAATTCATCCGGCTCACCTCCTGGCTGAAGTGAAATTGCTTCCCTTCGATGTCCGAGATTGCCGCGTGGGCAAACGCCAGATCGCGCACCGCGAAATGCGACTCCGCTGGTTTCTCATTCACCCCCTGCCGGAAAAACGTCACTTGAAACCCGAAGCGCCGCCCATTCTCCGCCTCCAGATGCCCCGTAAAATACCACCACTCCGTCTTAAAACCCGGATGAACGAGATGATCGCGCGGAAACTGATACTCCAACCCCGGCTGCGCGATGTCCCAAGCAAAAGCAGGAGCCATGCTCGCAAGCAGACAGATGAGCAGAAGCCATTTCAAGAGCCCACGGTAGCTGCGGAGATTTTCGGGGTCAAACCAGCTCCCTCCCTGCAGCAGGCTTCTTCCGGGAGCGCACGCGTCTCGCGTGTCCCAGCGGACGTCTCGTCCGGTGGCGGAAACGAGCCCTTTCGCGAGACGCAAAAGGAAACACTCGAACCGTAGATCGCCTCGCCAATATTACCCACCGAGGCAAACGCGTGCGCTCCCCCAGAGCACCGCTCGACATCGGTTTAATAAAACCGTTGCATTCCGGCGCATTTCTTCTACAAAGAACCTCCATGGGCCCTCAGACAATTCGATCTGACAGTAAAGCATTCCCCTCTTACACCCAAACAACCGCTCGTTACGTTCAAGCAACCCCTCGTTACATCGAAACAATCGGGTCTTACGTTCAAGCAATCGCCCGTTACAGCGAAGCAATTGGCTCTTACCTCCGAGCAATTCCTCGTTACAGCGAAACAATCGACCGTTACGTCGAAGCAATCGCTCCTCGCATTCAAACAATCGCGCGTTACACCGCAGCATTGACCCGAAACGCCGCCTGATTGCCCTGTAACTCCCCTCTTTCCAGCTATTTACATCCACCCGCCGCAGATTCACCGCAGCCAACCAAACCAACAAAACACCAACTCAGAACTCAAATATGAAAGACCGCAACACCAACCGACTCGACATGATCGGCTCCCGCATCACCCTCGCCAACCGCCCCGAATACAAACCCGTCTGGTCGGGCCAGGACCCGGCCGACTTTGAGACCGATCTCGCCGCCCTCACGCTCGAATATTCCGCCACCAACGCCCTCGCCGCCCAGCTCAGCGGAGCCCCCACTGGCGACGCCGATGAGAAAGACGCCGCCGAGACGGCCTTGGAAAGCACCGCCTACACCCTCGCCCGCGCCCTCACCGTCCACTTCAAAAAGACCGGCAACCTCGCCGACCGCGCCAAAGTCAACGTCTCCCTCACCGCCATCCGCCGCCTGCGCACCCAGACCCTCGTCGATTTCACCAGCATGGTCCGCGACCTCGGCACCGCGGCGCTCACCGATCCCGACGCCTCCAAACGGGGAGTCACCGCCGCCCGCGTTTCCGGGCTCAGCGGAGCCATCACCCTCTACGACGGATTGAAAAACCAGCCACGCGGCACCATCGTCAACCGCTCCACCCTCCTGCGCGAAATCGAGACCCGCATCGCTGGCCTTATGGAAGACAACGCCGACCTCGACGACCTAGCCCTGCAATTCGACGGCACCGCAGTGGGCCAACAATTCATCGCCGCCTGGAAACAAGCAGGCATCATCGTTGACGCCGGCCACGGCCCCGGCGAAGAAGAGACGCCAACAACGCCTGTCACTCCGCCCGTTACGCCCGTATGAGGAACTGGTAAAACCACAACGGCTTGCTCAGAGTCCACTCTAACTCGAATGAAAACCGTCGCCCGAACGCGGCGGTTTTCATTTACCTCCGGCTTCTCTTTGGCGAATACCTTCCGCTTTACCTCAGCAACAGGATTTTTACTCGTTGACGGGCCATTTTCCTGATTCTAATGGGCCCGTGAAATCGCAACGTCGCGCTCGCCATGCTGTCAAAGACAACTTGCCGCGATGGATGCTCCAGAACGTCCAGAAAGCAGGGGAGGTTCTGGTAGCATCTCCATACATAACGGAGAGGAGACTCTTCAAAAATTGCACTTTCGCTGCCGTGCGTTTCTACACGGACTTCAGCGCACTTAATTTCATTTCAGGATCGTCTAGCCTGCGAATTCTAAAGACTCTGATCAAAGATGGAGTGTTCATTTACCACGTCGCAAATCTGCACGCTAAAGTGATCATGGTAGACGACGTGCACTTTTCCATAGGAAGCCAAAACCTAACTATCAAAGGGCGTCGGCGAAATATTGAAGCCAGCTTTGTCTCTGGGAGTTCAACTCCATCAGGAGAAGTTAAGGAGTTTTTTGCCGACCTTCATCGCTCTGCGCGACCCGTAAGCTTGGAAGAAATTCTCGACCTCGAAGCCTTGATCGGACCTGAAATTAAGAAGTTCGAAAAAATCAGAGAGTCGGCTGACGAAGTCGACGATCAAATTGAAAGAGAGCGCGAGAAGCGTCGCATCGAACAATTAGAGAAACTGCGCCGGGAACAAGCGTTGCGCGCGGCTGAGCTCGTGAAGAAAGAAAGGAGCGACAGAATGAAGAAGATTCTGAAGCAATTTGATTCCTTCTTCAACGCAACGCCTTCCTCGCGACTACGTGCTTCAGTGCACAGGATGACGAACAGCTCATACAATTTCAATCCGCTTGGCTCGGGGACAGATTCTCTCCGCCCGTGCAGTTACAAGCAGAACTTCGAGCAACTTCTCGCGAGTGTTGGTGTGAACCCGAAACGTTTTTCCAGATATCTTTTGGTCAATGCCGATAACGGAAAGCTGGGCTTTGTTCGATTCGTTAAAACCCGCTGGACGTTTTTTGGTAGTCGAGTTCGTCCCGGAGAGAGACTTTCACTATGCGGATGTTCGTGGGAAGTGGATATCACATTCGATTGGACGGCGGACGGAAGCCTGGAGCGAAATGGCAGTCTTGCCTTGCGCGCTCCTGTGGAAAAAGGGCGAACAGTTGCCTCGGTTGGATTTGCCTTTTCTACGGTGGGTGTTGATCTGGAGAAATTAATTTTAACCCCATATGAAGATGACGATCCATGGGCTCCGATGATCATCGATACAACATGGGAATATTCTAGGATCAGCGAAACACTGAAAACTTACCTTATCTCTCACCTCACAAACCCTTTTAAGTTCATCCGTAACTTAACCGGCCAACAAGCGTTTTCTTTCTTTGGAAGCAGGTCGCCGACCTCCTTTTGGATACAAGCTCATCGCTTTGGAGAAACGGCAATCTTCTCGGCCAAAAAAGCTATAAGCGGATGACCGGTTGGCAAATAGGATATTGCGGAATCGCTCGCAAGCAGAAGCGGCTGACATCCCCAGTTCAGAAACGTTAAACTCTTAATTATGTCCACCATAACGATGAACTCGGATTACGCTTTGGGCCTTATCACCCGGCACTTTCAGCGTCTGGAGTTTTATCTATCAATATTTTCATGGGGTCTCATGGGCAAGAATCAAAGGATCGGCCAAACCGTTACCGCCCACCTTTCTTTTTCAAAGCTTCTGACGTTGGTAAACGCGCTTTTCCGGGAACGAACTCAGAAGCCGATCCTAATCGGGCAACTGAACGCGATAATTGCTCAAGCAGCCGAAGCTGAACAACGTCGGAATCGAGCAATTCATTCTGCCTATATTCAGACCAGTGACGACCTGAATGCGCGTCGAATTCGCTACAAAGTTACAGCAAAACTAAAGAAGGGCCTCGTCTATCAGTGGGAGGACACCTCGGTTGATGACTTGCTAGATATAGCCGTTAACCTTCGCCAGACGACTGAGTTGTTAGTAGGATTTATTGCTGACATGCGAGTCCCACTGACAATTGACTTCTCTTGCTTTGACTTCTACGAACAAGCCCCGCCCCCGAAACGGAAGCAAAAGCAAACCTCAGACCATGACGACATTCCCTTCTAATAGCGAAGAGTGTTTGTCTAACCTAGCATCTTGACCAATCCCTGAACAGATTCGACAATGCCGCATGACCTTGGCCGACCAATTACGGGAATCCCGCTCCAAGCACACGTTGAAGAATTACGACGACGCTGTGAAACAGTTGCGCGCGTTCAAGGCGGTACAACCAGTTACAGACAGGAAGTCGGCCTCTTCCGAGAATACGCGGCTGAAAGAGGACTCGGCTGTTTGCCGAGCGACATCCCGGAACTAGGCCGGACGCCCGACGATGAGGGCAACGAGCATCAGGTGTGGTTCCGATCCGAGTTAGACACCTATCTCAAGGTCACTTGGCCGGATTTTTTCGGCTTGTTGGTGCTCCATCGCCCGGATGAAGAAGAACAGGCCTCGCCCATCGACTATCTGGAGCGCTGGCACCTACACAACGAACTATTTGGCGACCACGTGAAGCTCATCGGCGTCGTAGAGGAAGGTCGGCAGATGCGGATGGTCATCGAACAACAGGCCATTCGAGGCACCCCGGCCACACTCAAGCAGATCGGGGAGTTCTTCACCAGCCACGGCTGGAAACGCTTCACCACGACTGGCGAAGTGGCGTTCTTCGATCCCGAAAACAACGCGGTGATCTCTGATACGCATCGTGGCAACATCATTCTGATGGATGATGGTCTGCTGGCACCTATCGACCTGCGAGTGCAACTACTCTCCGGCACCCTGCTGGATTACGTAACGAAAGCCTGCCGGGTATGACGCATACTTCTAAAATGTTGACGGCCTCTTTGTAGAAACCAAGCGGAGTTTCATTCGTTTCTCAGCGCGGGGGCGAGTTGCAGGCGACTGGCTCGCCAAGCGGGGAGGAGGGCGCTGAGGAGGGCGGCGGGGATGATCCAGAGCGGAGTGCTCAGCAGGGTGGCGTAGGGCCAGGAGAATTGAATGGTCCAGCCAAAGAAGGCTTTGTTGACGACGAAGGTGAGGATGACGGCGAGGCCGCAGCCGGTGAGGATGCCCAAAATGCTCGCGAGCAGGCCGACGAGGGCGCCTTCCGCGAGAATCATGCGGATGATTTGTCCCTGACCCGCCCCGACGGCGCGGAGGACGGCGAGTTCGCGCACGCGCTCGGTGACGAGGGTGGAGAGGGTGAGGAAGATGCCGATGACGGCGACTCCGATGGCGATGATGCGGAGGAGCGCGGTGACGGCGAAGGTTTGCTCAAAGATCTCGAAGACGCGTTGGCGCAGGGTGGAGTTGGAGTAGATCGAGAAGTTCATCTCCGTGCCGTAGCGCTGGCGGAAGGCGTCGGTGAGCGCGGCGAAGTCGCCGGGCGCGCGCAGGTAAACGGCGAGCGAATGGATGCGGAGGTCGTTCCAGAGCGGGTCGAAGTTTTCCCGCGCCATGAGGATGGTGCCCTCGTCGCTGGTGTAGTCGTAGTAGGTGCCGCCGATCTCGAAGGTGCGCGGTCCCTCAGGCGTCGGGAGGGAGAGGGTGTCGCCGGCGCGCAGGTGGTGCCGACGGGAAAAGGGCTCGGACATGAGGATGAAGCCCGGCTGAAAAAGGAGCGCGTTGCGGCGGGCGTGGTCGCCCTCGAGGAAGCGGAGATTGTCGCGCTTATGGCCGCGCACGACGGACATGCGGACGGTGCTGTTTTTCCAGGGGAGCCGCATTTCGCGAAAGGTATCGACGGCGACGACCTCGGGACGTTCCGCGAGCCAGGTGGCGGCGGCGGGCGGGAGAAAGGCAGAAAGACCGATGGTTTCGTTGGAGGCGGGCGCGATGAAAATGTCGGCAACGAGGCTGCGGGTGACCCAAGTATTGATGGTTTGGCGGAAGGAAAAGATCATCACGGAGACGCCGATCATCATGGCGACGGCAGAACCGAGCGCGGCGACGGTGAGGGAAATGCGCGGGAGCGAACGCTGGAGATTTTGCGCGGCGAGCGAGAGGATGAGTGAAGATCGGACTGCAACTCGCATGATTTTTCCCACGATGCTGGTGAGCGCGGGGGCGAAAAGGGAGCAACCGGTGAGGAGCAAAAAGGCGGAGCCGAAGCCAAGCCAGGGCCAGCGTTGCAAGGAAATCGCGGCGGCGATGGCGGCGAGTGCGATCAAACTCAGACCAAAAACGGGGAGCCAGCCGGAGACGCGGCGCTCGATCTGAGCTCCCGGATTGAGTGCCGCGACAGGCGGGAGTCGGGCTGCTTCATTGGCCGGAATCCAGGCGGCGAGCAGGACGGAGCCGAGTCCGGCAACGATGGCGAAGAGGATTTGCGGGGCGGAAACGAAGAGTCGGTCGATGCTGAGGAGGATGTAGAGCGAGGAGATGGTTTTGCCGACGGCAGCGACGAGGAGATTGGAAAGGAGGACGCCACCGACAGAGCCGACGGCGAGTCCGATGACGCCGTAAAGAAGTGCCTCACCAAGGAAAAGGGCGCGGATTTGGTTTTGCGAGACGCCGCCGGAACGGAGGATGCCGATCTCGTGGCGGCGGCGAACGACGCTGGCGGAGACGGTGTTAAAGACGAGGAACATGCCGACCAAAAGTGAGACGAGGCTGAGCGCACTGAGGTTGAGCTGGAAGGCCTGGAGCATCTGGCCGACCTGTCCATTGCGCTGGGCGGGAGGGGCGACGGTGACGGTCGGCGGCAGGAGCGGACGGATGCGTTCGGCGACGGCGGACTCGTTGTTTTCGGCGGTGAGGAGCTGGATGCCGGTGAGTTTTCCCTGGAGTCCGAAGAGTGCCTGCGCCGAGGCGATGTCCATGGCGGCGATGCGCGCGCCGCTGCCTTCGAGCGAGGCCTCGGTGTCGATGATGAAGGCGACGTGGAGCGTGACGCGGCGGCTGTTGACCAAGGTGGCGAGCGGGTCGCCGAGGACGAGGTGATACTTGTTGGCGAAGTCGCGCGAGATCGCGATGGAAGTCGGATCAGAAAGCCATTTTTCAAAGTCGAACTTTCTAAGATTGCTTGCGTCGCCGATCTGAAACGTGGAGAACGGCTGGTTGCTGAAAGGATCGACGCCGAGCACCCGCAAGTATTCCCCCGGAAGATCGGGCAAGGTTAGAAAGCCCTCGACGAGTGGCGTGGCGGCGAGAACTCCGGGTGTTTTGGCAGTGTTAGGAAAGAGCGCGTCGTCGAGTTCGCCGCGGACTTCGAGGCTGGTCTTTCCCGCGACGAGATCGACGCTCGCCCGCAAGGCCCGGTCGGCGCTGTAGTTGGCAATCTGGATGGCGAGATAAACCGAAACGCCGAGCGCGATGCTGGCGATATTGAGCGCCGCCAAGAGCCGGTGGCGCAGCGCGTAACGCACGACCTGCCACTGGAAAAGTCGGAGCGCGGTCAGGAAATTCATCAGCTAGGAAACGCAGCATCGCCTGCCGAAGACGCATGGCAAGGAGCGGTTTCGCAGGCGAGAGTCGAGTTAGATATTGCTCTCGCGATTCTGGCTGACGGCTTTGGTGAGCGCCTTGATGAGCCGGTTGAGGGCAGCCCTGTCGGTGATTTTTTCGCCCTTCTCGTTGCTCACGTAGAAGGTGTCGATGGCCGCGCCTTTCTCGGTCGTGATGCGGCTGGTGAAGATGTTGATTTCCAGCTTCGAGAGCGCGCGCAGGAGGTCATAGAGCAGGCCGAGCCGGTCGGGACAAAGGACTTCGACGACGCTGTGGTGCGGGTTGGTCTCGTTGTTGACGCGGATGCGAGTCGGGAAATCGTATTCCTGAATCGGGTGGATTTTGTTTTTCCGGGTGCGGGCAATCAGCGGGGCGAAATCGAAGTCCTCGATGGTGAGGGATTGGGCCAGGGTCTTGTCCACGCGGGTGATTTCCTTGTCGTTGGTGACGGCGTTGAAGCGGGTGTCGCAGACGCGGAAGACGTCGAGCACGAGGTTGTCCTTCCGGGTAAAAATGTCCGCGCTGAGAATGTTCAACGGCACCACGGCGAAGGAACCCGCGATGTGCCAGAGCAAGTCCGCGCGGTCCCAAGTGCAAATCCAGACTTCGCTGTGCCCCTGCTCGGGCCGGGCGATCCAGCGAATGCGCGGCAGGCGCGGATCAGCGTCAGGTTTGGAAAAATCTGTGAAGAGTTCCCGGAAAAACCGGATGTGCCCGATGATTTCCGCCGCGTCAAACGCCTGAAAATAGTGCTCGGGCATGAACTGAAAATGCGCCTCGATCTCGGCTCCAAAATCTTTCGCCATTTTCCGGGTGACGGTCTCCTGGAGCGTGGCGCGCTCAGCCCGGCGTTCCTCGTAAAAGGCGACGCCGTCGGCCAGATAATGCGTGGTGGACCGGTAAACGCGCCAGACGAGCGACTCTTTCCAATCGGACCAGCTCTGGTCGCTCGTGCCCTGGCCGTCGGCGAGAGTGAGGAGCATGAGGGCGTCGAGATTGTTTTGGTTCTTAACGATTTCCGCGAAGCCGGCGATGGTCGATTCGTCCTCGATGTTGCGGCGCTGGGCGACCTCGGAGAGCACCATGTGGCTGTCGATCAGGAAGATGAGTTCCTTGCGCCGGTCCGAGGTGAGTTGGAGCCGGGCGGCGACGCGGGCGGCGTTGATGGCACCGGTTTCGGCATGATTACGAGCGGAGTTTGCTTTTCCTGTGTCGTGTAAAAGAAGCGCGAGATAGAGAACAAACGGGTCCTCCAATTTCTGGAACAACGCCTGGTAATCGCGGAATTTTTCCTCCTTGGTGTCGATCAACTCGTCGAGCTTTTCGATGCAAACCAGCGTGTGCTCGTCGGCGGTGTAACGATGAAAAAACTCGTGCTGCACCAGGCAGGTGAGCCCGCCAAACTCCGGCATGTAGCGCCCGAGAAACTCCGTTTCGTGCATCATGCGCAGGATGCGACCGACCTCGCCCTTCCGCGAAAGAATGGCGATGAAAGTCTCGCGGGCGACGCGCGAGTATTGAAAAGTGCGATCGACCAGACGCACGCGGCGGCGAATCAACTGGGCGAGTTCGAGGCTGAAGGTGAGGTTGCGCTGCTGGGCGTATTGGAAGACGCGGATGAGGCGAAAATGGTCCTGCCCGAAGATTTCGCGGCTTTCGTGGTTGAGCTTGCCCGCTTTGATGATGAATCCGTCGAGCTTTTCGACTCGCGCCGGCTTGTTTCTGCGCAGGAGGGCGAGCAAACCGCCGCGTGTCTTCGGAGCTTCCTCTTCGATGCCGACGAAATGTTCCAAGACGAGTTCCCCGATGCGAAAAATCGTCCGCGTGTGCTGGTAGTAGTCGCGCATGAACGCTTCGCTGCGGGCGATGACGTTTTTCTCCGGGTAATCGAATTTATTGGCGACCTGGCCCTGCAAATAAATAGTCAGCGCGTCGCTGGAACGCTGCGTGAGATAGTGAAGTTCGGTCCGAACGCGCAGGAGAAAATCGTAGGCTTTTTCCAGATGACGCCGGTCCGTTTCCGGGATGATTTTCTGGGCGACCAAGTCCAATGGCGAGGTGAGACCAGCCTTGAAATAGCTGACCCAGAGCAGGTTCTGGTAGTCGCGCAAACCGCCGCAGCCGCTTTTCACATTGGGCTCCTGGACGAAAACGGTGCCGCCAAATTTCTCGTGGCGCTCCTTCTGATTTTCCACGCGCCATTGCAGATAAACCTCCCGAAACGGGACGACACAATTTGCGACAAACTCGACTTTGAACCGCTGGTAAAGCGTGGCGTCGCCCGCCAGATAACGCGATTCGAGCAGTGCCGTTTTTGAGATCATGTCTGCATTGGCCTGCGCATACGCCTCGGACAGGGTGCGGGTGGCGTGGCCGACTTTGAATCCCACGTCCCAGAGGAGGTAGAGGATTTTTTCGATGATGTTCGTGACGTATTTCGGGGCCTGTCCCTTCGGGCGGAGGAACAAAATATCGATGTCGCTATAGGGATTTAACTCGCCGCGCCCGTAACCGCCAATAGCCACGACGGCGAGCGGCAACTGGGCAACATTCGCTGGTTTCTCGAGGGTGACCGCGTAGCTGACGAGGTGCTGGAGGATGACGTCGATCAGGTTCACGCGCAGCCGGGCGATCTCGCGTCCGCCGCCTCCGGCGTAATGTTTCAGCCGCAGCCGGTGTTCCTCGATTTTCAGGAAACGCTTGTAAAGCGCGAGGAGTTCGCTGCTGCTGGGCGTCTTTTTGACGGCGAGTTTTTTCTCCGCGTGGGCAAGGACTTTCTCCAGGTGGCTGATGCGTTTGGGCGCGTTTGTGGCCACGCTGGCGCGCGTTTTCGGAGCTTCGTTTTGGGGTGGCATCTTGCGGCAGGCTGCCGGGGAGATCAGGCCAGCGTAAAGGTATCCTGGGCCGGCGACGCGCCCGCTTGCTGGGTGAGATCGCTGCGATTGGCCGCGAGATGAACGAGGGCGTGATAGGTGGATTCCGGGTCAGCTCCCAGCAAGGCCGCCAGATCGTCCGCTGTAGTGGCGACGCTGTGCTGAAGGGTGGAGACGAGTTTTTTCTGGAGTTCGAGCACTTCCGTGGCGGCTTTTTTGCCAGCCTCAACGCCGGGCTGGTGATAAGCGTTGATGTTGATAAGTGAGGCGTAAAAGCCGACCGCGCGCTCGTAAAGTGCGATCAACATTCCCACTGTAAATGGATTCACCGCCGGGATGCTGATGGTAATCGACTGGCGGTCGCTCTGGGACAATGCGGTGCGAGTCCCACGTAAAAAGCCCTGGAGATAATCCCCGCTGATCACGCCTGGTTCGACTTGCATCGACTCGCTGGTGCGGGCCTCGCGGACTTCGATGAAGGTCGCAAAGAAATTATTCACGCCATCGCGCAGTTGCTGCACGTAGGCATGCTGGTCGGTCGAACCCTTGTTTCCATAAACCGCGATGCCTTGGTGAACGACGTTCCCATCGAGGTCCAACTCCTTGCCGAGCGATTCCATCAGGAGCTGCTGGAGGTATTTCGAAAAGAGCATCAGGCGATCTTTGTAAGGCAGGACGACCATGTCTTTTTTGCCCTTCCCCTCGCCCACCGCATACCACATGAGGGCGAGTTGCATGGCGGCGTTGGATTCGAGATTAGGGAGTCGCGTCTTGCGATCCATTGCGGCGGCTCCCGCCAGAAAAGCGTCGATGTCGATCCCCTGAAGCGCCGCAGGGACGAGTCCGACTGCACTCATCACCGAGGTGCGCCCGCCAATCCAGTCGAACATTGGGAAACGCTTCAGCCAGCCATTTTTTACGGCATAACGATCCAACTCGCTGCCTTCGCCGGTCACTGCGACTGCGTTTGGCGCAAATGGGACGTCCTGCTTGGCGAAAAATGCCTCCGTTTCAACCATGCCGTTGCGGGTTTCCTTGGTGCCGCCGGATTTGGAAATGACGACAACCAAAGTGGAACTCGCCTTGCCAGCGAGTTGGGCAAAGATGCGGTCGAAGCCATCCGGGTCGGTATTGTCGAGGAAAAGAATTTTCGCCTTGTCAGCCGGGGAGCCGAGCGCGTCGGCCACAAATTGCGGCCCCAGAGCCGAGCCGCCGATGCCGACGAGCAGGACGTGGGTGAATTTGCCTCCCGCATGAATCTCGGAGGCAAACGCACGAATGGATTTCAGCGTGGAAAGAATCTCCTGCTTGAGCGTGGCGTCGGGCGCGATGTCGACGTCGCGCAACCAGTAATGGCCGACCATGCGACCTTCATCGGGATTGGCAATTTCACCTTCCTCCAACCGTTTCATCGCGGCAAAGGCGGCGCTGATTTTGTCGCTCATGGAGGCAAAAAAATCGTCCGCAAAGGTCATGCGGCTGATGTCGAGGGAGAAGCCGAGGTCGGAGTAACGGAGAAAATGGCGGTTGAATCGGGTCCAGTTCATAAGTGGAAAAAAGTAAACCGTTTGGTCGAGTTTGGAGCAAATGAAAAGGTACTCCGGTGAGAAATTATTGTCTTCGGCCAACCGCTAAACTTGGTCCTCCGGCGCTAAAAACAAGGGAGCCTCCTACGGAAGTTGTCCGTGGGAGGCTCGCCAGTGGTGATTCGAGTTAGAAGTTATTCAGCAGCCGGAGTCGCTTCGGTCTCAGCCGGAGCTTCCGTCTTTTCAGCCTTGGCCTTTTTGGGAGTCTTGGCTTTTTTTGGAGCCGCTTCCACAACAGGAGTTTCTTCCGCAACAACCGCCGTATCGACCCATTCGAGGAAAGCGACCGGAGCCGAGTCGCTCTTGCGCTGGCCGAGCTTGATGATGCGAGTGTAACCGCCGGCACGGGTGGCGGCGCGAGGGGCAACTTCATCAAACAATTTTTTGACGATGTCGCTCTGGCGCAGCACGGCAAGGGCGGTGCGACGGGCATGGAGCGAGCCTTTTTTACCGAGGGTAACCATTTTCTCGGCAAGCGGGCGGACAGCCTTGGCTTTGGCGAGAGTGGTTTTGATGCGGCTATGCTCGATGAGGCTGCAAACCTGATTGGCGAGCAAAGCATTGCGGTGCTCGAACTTGCGGCCGAGCTTAATGGTTTTTACTTGATGGCGCATGGTGTTTCTCTAGGAAGAGTGAGTTTAATCAACGGCGGCTTCGCTCGGCAGATCGACCAGACCGGCTTCGAACTTGACGCCCAATCCGAGTCCGAGTTGAACCAGTTTGTCTTTGATTTCGTTGAGGGATTTCTTGCCAAAGTTGCGATACTTGAGCATCTCGGCCTCGGTTTTTTGCGCCAGTTGACCGACGGTGGTGATGTTGGCGTTGTTGAGGCAATTCGCGGCGCGAACGGAGAGTTCGATCTCGTTGACGCTCATGTTGAGGAGCTTCTTCAGGCGGCTGTTTTCCTGGCTGACGGCTTCCGGAGTTTCATCGAACTCAACGGCGTCCTCGTCGTAATTAACAAACACATCGAGGTGCTTGCGGAGGATCGCGGAAGCTTGCAGCAAGGCGTCGTCTGGAGTGATGCGGCCATCGGTCCAGATTTCGATCACGAGTTTGTCGTAATCGGTGCGCTGGCCGACGCGTGTCGCCTCGACGGAATATTTCACGCGAGTGACGGGAGAGAAAATCGAATCAATCGCGATGACGCCAATCGCCTGATCGGCGGTCTTGTTTTCGTCGCCAGTGGCAAAACCACGACCGACTTTGACTTCGAGCTCGGCCTCAAATTTTTGCTTTTTGTCGAGCGTGCAGATGATTTGGTCCCGGTTCAGCACTTCGCATTGATTGCTGGACTGGATGTCGCCGGCGGTGATGGCACCTTCCTTGTTGACGGAAATGGTGAGGTTGCGGACTTCGTGGTCGTGCGCGGCAAATTTAACCTTCTTAAGGTTGAGCACGATGTCGGTAACGTCCTCGACGACGCCGGGGAGTGTGCCGAATTCGTGGAGCGCACCGTTGAGTTTCACGGAGGTGATGGCGGCACCTTCCAGAGAGGAAAGGAGCACACGGCGCAGGGAGTTGCCGATGGTGTGTCCGTAGCCGGCCTCGAAGGGCTCGGCGACAAACTTGGCAAAGGTATCAGTGGAGATCGCCTCATCTTTGGTGAGGGATTTCGGCATTTCAAAACGACCTAAACGAACGGGCATGGGATGTATTTTCTAATCACCGGGTTACCCCTGGCGCAAATGGCCGACAATCCAATGATTGAGGCCCAGGGACCAACGGTGCGATTTCTTTTTCGCGCTGGGGTGTGGAAGAAAGACGCGATTGGCGTCCTTGGCAAATGGTTTTTGCAGATTCAGGAAAGAATGCTGCAATTCCGAGAGGCTGAACTGGTAATCACCAGTTTTTTATCCATTTCAAGACATCGGTAGATGACCCACCCGTGGACCAAAGATCGAATGTTGGATTATTTCCGGGAGAAGGATTAGTCGGCGTCGCCTTTTCTGAGTTAGCTTGATAAATAGTCGAATACCCGTAGCTATTTCCCCAAGGGTCAACCACATAAAAAGTAGTCGTGTTCAATTGGTTAGGTTTGAACTCCATATACTGTTTACTTCCTGTGTCTAGTTTCCCGTCTGAGGCTGCTGCGCCACCCAATGCACTTGTGCCATCGCCGGATAGAGCTTGGTAAAGAACTTTGCTGGAATTTATGTAAGTGGATGGCGTTAACGTCGTGGGATTCAGAGAATCGGAATCTGCGCCTCGTGGATATGCCCCATTGTCCGCTTTATAGCTTTCCAAAGCGGCTTCCATGGCTTTGATTTCGCTTTCGGCACGGCTGCGGGCGGCTTTGTCCTGGACGAATTTAAAGGTGCCCAGAACCAATGCGGCCAAAATGCCAATGATGGTCATGACCGTCAGCAACTCGACCAGCGTGAAACCCTTAGAACGCCGGTTGCGGCAATATGAAAGGTGCATTTGCATTTAACCCGCTTGCATCGTGCTGATGATGGAGATCAGCGGAAGGAAGAGCGCAATGACGATGGTTCCGACGACCACGGCCAAAAAGACGATCATGATCGGCTCCAACAGCGAGGTGAGTCCGGTGACGGCGTTATCAACTTCATCGTCGTAAACTTCGGCGATCTTCAGAAGCATTTCGGGTAATTGCCCCGTTTCCTCGCCGACGTCGATCATACTGATAACCATCGGTGGAAACACGCCGCTCGCCTCGAGGGGCTGCACGATGGATTCACCTTCCTTGACGGAGTCGTGAACCTTGTTGATGGCGTCCGCGATGACTTGGTTGCCGGCGGTTTCGCGGGTGATGTTCAACGCCTGCAAAATGGGGACACCGCTCGTGACGAGCGTTCCCAAAGTGCGGGTAAAACGGGAGATGGCCGTCTTGCGAATCAGGTCGCCGAAGAGCGGCATTTTGAGTTTGATCCGGTCGAGAATGACTTTTCCTGCTGGAGTTCCTGCGAAGAAATTATAGCCAATCACCAAGCCAACGACGGCAGGGATGATGATTAAGATGTGATCCTTCAGCAGATTGCTGCAATTGATCACGAAAACTGTCAGACCGGGGAGCGGCTTGCCGTTCAACATATCCCGGAAGATCTGCTCGAACTTCGGCACGATGAATACGAGCAGGAAGCCCATGATCGCGACGGCGATGAAGAGCACGATGACCGGATAAAACATGGCCGCGACGACCTTGTTTTTGATCTTCTGCGCCTTTTCCTGGAACTCCGCCAGACGGATGAGAACGAGTTCGAGCACGCCGCCGAGTTCGCCTGCTTTCACCATATTGACGTAGAGCTTGTTGAAAATTTTCGGGTGACCAGCGAGGCTTTCCGAGAAGGTGCTGCCGCCCTGCACAGTGTCAGCGAGCTGGGTAATGGTCGCCTTCAAAACTGGGTCGCGCTCCTGTTTGGCGAGCACCGTCAGGCCACGTAACAGTGGAAGTCCGGCGTCGATCAGCGTGGCGAGCTGACGGGTAAAAATCATCAGCACCTTGGGCTTGATCGTGCTCTTTTTGAAGAGCGGCTTTTTAGTTTTCGAGGCAGCGGACGTCTGGGCGATTTTCGTCGCCGTTTTCTTGACTGCCTTGCTGGAGGCACCGGCCGAGCCTTCCGCGAGGACGCTGGTGGGGAAATATCCAGACTGCCGGAGTTGTGCGACGGCGTCGTTGGAGTCGGCGGCGTCTATGACTCCGGTGTTTTCCTGTCCGCGGGCATCGAGGGCGACGTAATTAAATCTGGCCATATTCTAGGGGGTGGTGAAGCAGCTGGGTGCAAGGTAACTTTTTCTGCGGGAATGTCGATGGTGAAAAGGTTCTTTTCTTAGGTGTATTTGACGACTTCCTCAATGGTAGTTTCCCCGTCAAAAATGCTTCGCAGGCCATCCTCGCGCAGGGTGACCATGCCGAGTTCGATCGCTTTCTGCCGTAGGACGAGCGACGGCGCGCGCTGGTTGATCATTTCGCGAATCGGGTCGGTGACATCGAGCAATTCGTAGATGCCCTTGCGGCCTTTGTAGCCGGTATTGTTGCAGTGATCGCAGCCTTTGCCGTAGAAAAAATTCTTGTCGCCGATGTCGTGCGGCGAGAGCCCGAGCTGGGCGAGCAGAGCCTCGCTCGGCTCATACGGAGTGCGGCATTGCGGACAAATTTTCCGGATGAGACGCTGCGCCAGCACGCCTTCGAGCGCGGCAGAAATCAGAAACGGCTCGACTCCCATGTCTATCAGACGGGCGACTGCACCAGGGGCGTCGTTGGTGTGCAACGTGGTCAGTACCAAGTGACCGGTGAGCGAGGCTTGAATGGAAATCTGCGCCGTCTCCAAGTCGCGGGTTTCCCCGACCATGATGCGATCCGGGTCCTGACGCAAAAACGCCCGCAGCACACGTGCGAAGCTGAGTCCGATGGCGTCGTTTACTGGCACTTGCATGATGCCTTCCATGTCGTATTCGACAGGGTCCTCGGCAGTCAGGAGTTTGGAATCAATCGTGTTGATCCGGCGCAGGCAAGAGTAGAGCGTGGTCGTTTTTCCAGAACCCGTCGGGCCGGTGACGATGAAAATGCCGTTCGGTTTCTCGATGGTCTTGAGGATGTATTGGTAGAGCGCATCGGGCATTCCGAGCGTTTCCAAGTCCAGATTCACCGACGATCTGTCCAGCACACGGAGCACGACGCTCTCGCCAAATTGCGTGGGCAAAGTCGAGACACGCATGTCCACCGCGCGTCCGGCGATGGTCTTTTGAATGCGGCCATCCTGCGGCAGGCGGCGTTCGGCGATGTTTAAGTTCGCCAGCACTTTCAGACGCGAAATCACCGGCAGCGCCAAGTGACGCGGCGGCGGTGCCATTTCGTAGAGCGCGCCATCCACCCGGTAGCGAATCTTAAATTCATACTCAAACGGCTCGAAATGAATGTCACTCGCCCGATCCTGAATCGCCTGATAGAGAATCAAATCGACGAACTTGATGATCGGAGTTGCATTCGCTTCAGCCTCGCCGCCGCCGGCACCGACATTTTCCAGAAGTTGCAGTTCCTCGCCGCCAAACGATGCCATGATGTCGCTCATGGACGCCGAATCGGAGCCGTAGCTCGTTAAAATCAGCTCATCCACCTTGTCCGGATCGGCCACCACCACTCGAATGTCGCGACTTGCCGCAAAGCGCAATTCCTCGACCGTGTCGCCATTCAGCGGATCGGAAAGCGCCACCAAAATCGCACCGTCCTGCTCGCCCAGAGGGAGCGCTCCATGGAGCCGGGCCAGACCCGCCGGGAGCAGGCGCAATGTCTCATGGGGAATGACCACTTCCGTCAGGTCGTAATATTCCGTGCCGAGGTTTTCGGCGACCTTGGTGAGAAATTCTGCGGAACTCTGAAAATAACCGAAGTCCACCAGCAATTGCTCGACGGGTTTGCCGCTTTGGGCGGCTTCCTGGAGGATGTCCTCCGACTGGGTGCGAGTCATGACGCCGTTTTCGACGAGCATGTCGGTGACCATTTTTGCGTTCATAATGTTCTGTTGGCGGAGGGGTGAAAACTAACTTCCCGCAGAATAGGTTTTTTGCCAGTCTCGAAAAGCATTTTGCAAAGAAATCTGAGATTCGTCTAACACTGCGGCACGCGGCCTTGCAGGAGTTGTTTCAGGCCGCTCACGTCCTGCGCTTTGCCGAGCATTTCCTCCTGGCTGATCGTGCCGTCGAGATAGAGCTGGACCAAGTGCGAGTCGAGCGTGTTCATCCCGAGCTTCGCGCCGGTCTGGATGTCGTTCGTGATGCGAAAGGTTTTTCCCTCGCGGATAAATGCGCCGATGGATGGCGTATTGATCATCACTTCAAACGCCGCGACCCGGCCCGTGCCGTCTTTTTTCGGCAGCAATAATTGGGAAACCACCGCGCGCAGGTTGATGCTGAGTTGCACTCGAATCTGCTCCTGCTGCTCGGGCGGAAACGCGTCGATCAGCCGGTCCACGGTTCGCGCCGAGCCCGTGGTATGCACGGTGGAAAACACCAGATGTCCCGTCTCGGCGGCGGTGATGGCGGCCTCAATCGTCTCCAGGTCGCGCATTTCGCCGACGAGAATCACGTCCGGGTCCTGCCGCAGGGCGCGGCGCAGGGCCTCGGCGAAATTCGGCACGTCCACGCCGATCTCACGCTGGTTGACGATCGCCCGCTGATGCGAATGATAGTACTCGATCGGGTCCTCGATGGTAACGATGTGACACGCCTTCGTGCGATTGATCACGTCGAGCATCGACGCCAGCGTCGTCGTTTTTCCCGAGCCTGTCGGACCGGCGACGAGCACGAGGCCGCGCGGCAGATCCAGCAATCCGCCCACACTCGGCGGCAGCCCGATTTCCTCCAAGGTTCGGATCTGACTCGGAATGAGGCGCGCAACGAGACCGATGACGCCTTTCTGCCGGAAAATGCTGCATCGAAAGCGGTCCCCGGATTCCATGGCAAAGGCAAAATCCACAGTCGAGTGCGAGTTGAGTTGCGCGACTTGGTCACCGTTGGCGAGGTCGGTGGCGAACCGGCTGGCGTCCTCCGCGTTAACGAAAGGCAGGTCGAGCCGCACGAGTTCACCGTGAATCCGCAGGACGGGCGGCGCGCCCACAGAGATATGCAAGTCCGATGCGTCGCGCTCGCAGACCATTCGCAGTAGGTCTTCGATGACGAGGGGAAACATGAGCGGAGTTAGAGCCTAATCTGCGTCCGACATTGTGGTGGTCACGACCTCATCGACGGACGTGAGTCCGGCCAAAACCTTGCGCACGCCATCCTCGCGCAGGGTGCGCATCCCGAGTTCGCGGGCGCGTTTGCGCAACTGAATCGTGGAGCTGCGGTCGTTCACCATGCGGCGGACTTCGTCGTCAATTTTGAAGATTTCAAAGATGCCCATGCGTCCGCGATAACCCCGGCGACGGCATTCGGGACAACCCACAGGTTCCATCACCGTCGCGTCGGTGACCTGGCGCGGATCGAGGCGCAGGGCGCGATAATCGACGTCGGTGAGGGTGTGATACGTCTTGCAGGCGGGGCAAAGTTTCCGCACCAAACGCTGGGCGAGCACGGCTCGAATGGAACTCGCCACGAGGAAGGGTTTGACTCCGATATCGACGAGACGGGCGACGGCGCTCGGGGCGTCGTTGGTGTGCAAGGTGCTGAAAACCAAGTGGCCGGTGAGCGAGGCATTGATGGCGATGCTGGCCGTTTCCAAGTCACGAATCTCTCCGATCATGATGATATTCGGCGCCTGGCGCAGCATGGAGCGGAGCGCGGCGGGGAAGGTCATGCCCACGTCGGTGTTCACCTGCACCTGATTGATGCCATTGAGCTGGTACTCGACCGGGTCCTCGACGGTGATGATTTTTCGGTCGGGCCGGTTGATGTAATTGAGGCAGCCGTAGAGCGTGGTGGTCTTGCCAGAACCCGTCGGGCCGGTGACGAGCACGATGCCGTCGGGCAAGGCAATGAGGGCTTCCATTTCCTCCTGGTCGTCGGTGAGGAAGCCAAGTTCGGGCAGGCCGAGGGTGAGGCTCGACTTGTCGAGAATACGCATGACGACGCTTTCGCCATGGTTGGTGGGCACGGTGGAAACGCGCAGATCGATCTGATTCTTGCCCATTTTCACCTGAATGCGGCCGTCCTGCGGCAGGCGCTTTTCCGCAATGCTCATGGAGCCGGTCATGATCTTGAGGCGGCTGATGATGGCCGACTGCAATTTCTTCGGCGGGCTCTGCATTTCCATCAACTGGCCGTCCACCCGGAAGCGCACGCGGAAGCTTTTTTCCATGGGCTCGAGGTGAATGTCGCTCGCCCGGTTTTTGTAGGCCTCGACGATGAGCATCGTGACCATCTTAATGATCGGCGCGTCGCCGCCATCGCCCTCGGCCCCCTCGCCCACGGTGGAGACGGTGTCGTCGCCGTCGAGGGAGATGCCCAGTTTTCCCTCGATGCTGGCCGAAGCGTCGTCGGCGGAACCGTAGTATTGAATGAGGGCGTTTTTGATTTGGCCCTCGGTCGCGCAGACAAATTCGATCTCGCGATGGAGCAGATGGATCAGCGAATCGAAGGTCTCGAAACCGAGCGGATTGCTCGTGGCGATGACGAGCATCTGGTCGTTTTTCGCGACAGGAATGACGTGGTAACGCCGGGCGATGTCCGCTGGCAATTCCGCGATCACCTCGGGCTGGATCGGACTCTGGGTGAGATCGTAAAATTCCATGCTCGACTGAGCGGCGAGCGTGCGGGAAATGTCCTCCTCGGTGACGATTTTTTGATCGACGAGATATTCGACCATGCTGCCTCCATTGGCCACGGCATCACGGGCGGCCTCCAGTTGATTGCGGGAAACCAGACCGACATCCTGGAGGATTTGAACTACGTAATCTTCGTCGTTGAGCACAAGGGGGAGGGTTTGAGCCCAAAACCTACGGAGCGGCCCTCTTCGTGTCAACGGATGCGAAGGACGAAATGCAAATTGGCAAAAAAATCCTCCTTGAGCCGCAGACCACCTCAGCTCACCGAGCATCTCCAGTCCGACCAGTTCCACAAACGAAAGAGGCCGCCGTCGCCATCATGCTCAAACTCTCGCACACCCTTTGGGGCACCCTCCACCATCAACAACCCTTCAATCCTTCTTTGTTTTACCAACGCAAGAAAGCCATCGTGGCCGTTGCGCGGCAACGGGCCGTCCATCTCTGGCGGCTCCACACCGGCCAATGCAGCGCAGGACAACTCGGCCTCACCCTCTAACCAAAAACTAACCTTTCGAGATTAAACCTCTTTCCACCTAACATCGCCTATCGAGTCATCGACCAAACGCTAGATACACCTTCGCGCCACCTTTGGGTCGTGGCGTTAGTTTGCAGCCTAACCTGAACCATCCGGCAGGAGAGTTCGACGCTATAGATTAAACAACGCCCGTGATCCGCTGATACCGACTGGATAGGTCATATTGCGCTGACTAACATACCAACCACAGAGTCATGCGCGGATAGACCGTTGTTAGACCAACGAGACTCTTTCGCAGCGGGTGCCGCCACAAAGACACACTGAAAACCACACACCACTAGAAGAATGAAAATAAACCTGCGGCACTTGGAAGAGAACGGGGAACCACAGCGCGCGTAGCGCATAGCCAGCCTTCTCTCCTATTCTACATTCCCTGCTGGCATTTCCCCGAACCCCTCCTCTAGGGGGGGTAACAGCTCTCCGGTCACACCAAACTAACTCACCAAAACTAACCAACAACTCCGCCTCTCACATCAACCTTAACTTGACACCTTTCATAGGGGTTAGGCCACATGGTCATCTCTACTTCCGAACTACTTTGTGGATCAAAAGGCTGATCAAAAAATAGACAGCCGCGAACGCGCTCGCAAATATGATAAGACGCGTCTTAATGTCCGATGCGCCGTTCGACTTCCAAATAAACCACACACACAACGTGGCTATCGCGGATGCTGCCAATGTCTGCTTGATTAAAGGTTTCATAAATCTACAAATGCTCAATGTGGCCTAACGAGTCAAAGCTCAGCGACACGTAGGGAACGTCACGAGGGCTGCGCAAGCAGAACTCGTGACGAGCCCGGAGTGTTCGCTGCATCGCTTGGTTAGGCGACGGTTGGGTGAGCCTGCTTTTGTTGAAGCTCAGCAACTTGGGCCCGTAGATCGCGAATCTCGCGTTGCAACTGCGACGAAACGGTACCGCCGAAGACGAAGCACATCGGCAGGAAGGCATAAAACGCTGGTCGCCACCATCCAGAATCTGGGATGGTGCTAGAAGCGAGGAGCGGCATCAGCGAAAGGAAAGCGCAGAAAGCTGCTGGAATCCAATGAATAATCTGTTTCATAGTTGTTGGTGTGTGATGGATGATTCTGGCGTGAGTGTATCCCGGACTAAGCGTAGTCGCCTAACGTATCAAGCTCAGCGGCGCTTTGAGGATGGCGGACGGACTCCGCAAGCAGGTCGTGTGACAGCTTCGGAGTGTTCGCTGCAGCGCTTGGTTAGGCAGTGGGGCCTGCGATTGGTGTGGCCACTGCCTTCACCTTGATGAAGCCGATGCACAACGCCAGCGCGCTGAGGCCAATGGCCACAACAAAGAGTGCGCCGCTGAAGCGAGGAATTATCTGGCCGATCTTGTGGCAGACGCCGAGCAAGGTTGCAGCGACGATGACCGAAATAAATGCGGTGCCGAGCCCCGAACGAACGGCACCGAGGATGAGAAGAATGATGGAGGCGAGAATCTGAAGGACAAGAAGCAACGCAAATGGTGACATAGGAAAACGATGTGAATTCTGAGAGTAGGTTGTAGTGAGTGATTCGGCAAGTGATTCAACTAGGATTCGGCTATGCGGAGAAAGAGGCCTAACGAGTAAAAGCTCAGCGAAGCAGAGGGATGGACGCATGATGGGCGCAAGCACAGCGTGTGACAAGCCCGGAGTGTTCGCTGCAGCGCTTGGTTAGGCGCCTCCGCCCTACCCGTTGAGAATGTTTCGGTAAGCATCGATCAAGGAATGGTAAACCGAAGGAAGCAGTAGTGTGCCGCTACGCCGCCAGCAAAGGGAAATAAAAACGCCGTCGAGGCAGTGGCTAAGGACTATGATCGGAACCACCACCACCAACTCCGCAATCCCATGCAGAGGCACGAGCGGCAAATGCCATATCCCCCAAAGCGCCGAAATGAAAACGGCGGATAACCACTCGTGTCGTCTGCCTTCGATGGGTTGGTAAACGTGGCTGTCAAAGGCACCGCGAAACGCCACCTCCTCAATGACGAAGGAAACCACCAGATAGCCCAAAAAGATCTTCAGAAAAGGCAATAGCTTGTTTGCAGGGATGGATGCGGAACGACCGTGGCTGACCGCCCACAGCGCAAACGTAAGTGTGCCGACCAAAAGAGCTGCCCCGAAAGGCCAGAGAGCCCGGCCGGAAAGCGCCGCTCGGATATGCCTCAAAGCGAAAGCAACACCAACTGCCCCAACTAAGGAACAGACCAAGTAAAGCTTGATCATCAACGGTGCCCTGGCCGCAGTGGTGACTAACTCGTATGCTGGCGAGATCATCAAGAGCAAAGCAAAGAGGACGCCAAGCGCGTCGAGATGGAACCTCGGGGAGTTGCGAACCCAAAGCGTCCGTAGCGGCTGGCGATGGATAAATAGCTGGAACGCAATCACCACAGGCACGCCGAGCAATAGGTAGGCGCAAGAGCCAACCTATCGACATCCAAGCCGCAACGGTCAAAATGACCTGGAAATACTTCATTGCGTATTATCTGAGTCGCCTAACGAGAACAAGATCAGCGACACGCAGGGAACGGCGCGAGGACTGCGTAAGCAGAACTCGTGACGAGCCCGGAGTGTCGCTGCATCGCTTGGTTAGGCCAAAGTGTCATATCTCTAGGCAGAAGTCCGAGAGGCAACCTTTAGTGAGATAGCACCCAAAATCCAAACCAAAACTTGTGATATAGGAACGACAAAGGCGTAGAGCGCACCTAAAGCATCCGATCGGGCGGCTTTGATAATCGTCGGAGTCCAGGCAACCCAACAAAGCAGAAATAGAAAAGCAGCAATAGAAAGAACGGTGGCGCGAAATGGGTAGTCCACAGCAAGCGGCTTGCGAAGATGAATACCGTAGAAAAGGAAAGATGGTGCAGACAGTATGCCGTAGATGAAAAATAAGGCCGGAAGCTTGGCAACAAACGGCGTGTAAGGATCCGGGAAAGCCAGATAGATGAGCATAAATAAAGAATACAGAAGCGAAATCACAATCGCAGCTTTTGGTGTAACCGATCTATTCATAAGAGGTGCGGAGATGGGCCTAACGTAACAAGCTCAGCGACACGTAGGAAAGTGGCGGGAGATGTGCGACAGCACAGCTCGTGACACGCCCGGAGTGTTCGCTGCAGCGCTTGGTTAGGCGATTGCGGTGGCATCATTTGGACG